>NZ_JBHXML010000004.1:0-192895 GCF_042720345.1 Kitasatospora sp. NPDC058478
CTCCACCACCCCCCCCCCTTCATTTTCATGTGAAAGCCCCCTCTCTGCGACGCCGCGGGGGGGGTGGGCCCGGCCCCCCCCCGCCCGGGGCGCCCCCGGGGTGGGCGCCCCCCCGACGGCCCCGTGACGGCCGGGCCCGGATTCCGGGCCCGGCCGTCCGGTCGTTCAGGACCGGCGCAGCGCGGCGTCGGCCACCGCACCGATCCGGCCGGCCGCCTCCCGGCCGAGCATCTCCTCGTGGCCGCAGGCGACGTCGTGCACCGTCAGCGCGCCGGTCAGGTGCGCGCGCCAGCGGTCGGCGAGCTCGGCGGCGGGGGCGCCCTGCACCTCGTCGGCGGCGGTGAACAGCAGCAGCGAGCCGTCGAACCGGCCGGGGGTGAACTCCCGGGCGATGTCCGTGTGGTGGCGCATCACCGCCATCAGCCGGCGCAGCTCCCCGTCGTCGATGCCCGCCCCGGCGGCGTGGTGGGCGAGGAAGGCCCCGCGGATCTCCTCGTCGGTCGGGTTGTGGTCGCCCGGCAGCACCGGGAAGACGTCCAGCGCCGCCAGGAAGGCCACCCGCTCGCCCGCCGCCTGGAGCTGCACCGCCATCTCGTGCGCGACCAGCCCGCCGAAGGACCAGCCCAGCAGGTGGTACGGGCCGTGCGGCTGCACCCGGCGGATCCTCGCCAGGTACGTGGCCGCCAGTTCCCGCACGCCCTGCGGCCGTTCCCACTCCCCCTCGGGCGCGGCGATGCCGTCGGACTGCAGCGCGTACACCGGCCGGGCCGGGTCGAGGTGCGGGGCCAGCTCCGCGTACGGCAGGCCGAAGCCGACCCCGCCGTGCACGCAGAACAGCGGCTCGGCGGTGCCGGCCGGCCGGATCGGCAGCACCGGCTCCAGCACCGTCGCGGGGAGCCGCTGCGAGCCTGCGGGCCGGGCGGCGGCGGCGAGGGCCGCCACCGTCTTGTGGGTGAAGACGTCGGCCAGCGAGAGCGTGAGCCCGGCCTTCGCGGCCCGGCTGACGATCTGCACCGAGCGCAGGCTGTCGCCGCCGAGGTCGAAGAAGTCCCCGTCGGCGCCGACCTGGTCGAGGCCGAGGATCTCGCCGAAGACCCCGGCGATGACCTCCTCGGCCGGCGTGCCCGGCCTCCGCACCGGGGCCTGCGCGGCGGCGGGCGCGGCACCGGGCGCCGGCAGGGCGCGGGTGTCGAGCTTGCCGTTCGCGGTCAGCGGCAGCGCGGGCAGCGTCACCAGCGTCGCGGGCACCATGTGCGCGGGCAGCGACTCGGCGACGAACGCGCGCAGCACCGGCACGTCGACGGCGGCGACGCCGGGCAGCGGCACCACGTACCCGGTCAGCTGGGGCACGCCGGTGGGCGAGGGCGCGACCTGCACCGCGGCCTGCACGACCACCGGGTGGCGCACCAGCGCGGCCTCGATCTCGCCGAGCTCGATCCGGAAGCCGCGCAGCTTCACCTGGTGGTCCACCCGGCCGACGTAGTCGAGCGTGCCGTCGGCCCGCCAGCGGACCAGGTCGCCGGTGCGGTACATCCGGGTGCCGGCCGGCCCGTACGGGTCGGCGACGAAGCGCTCGGCGGTGGTGACGGGGCGGCGCAGGTAGCCGTGTGCCAGGCCGGTGCCGGCGATGTACAGCTCGCCGGTGACGCCGACCGGCGCGGGCGCGAGGGCGTCGTCCAGGACGTACAGCCGGTGGTTGTCCAGCGGGCGGCCGATCGGCGGGCGGCCGCTGCCGGGGCGCAGCGGGTCGCTCCAGGTGGCGCAGACCGAGGCCTCGGTCGGGCCGTAGGCGTTGCGGAACTCGGTCAGCGGGGCGAACCGGTCGACCAGCGCGGCCGGGCAGGCCTCGCCGCCGACCAGCAGGTGCAGGCCCTCGGGCAGCACCACGTCCTCGGGCAGGCCGGCCACCACGGTGGGCGGCAGCACCACGTGGTTGACCTGGTGCTCGGCGAGCAGCGCGCCCAGCACCTCGCCGGAGACCCGGCTCTCGTCGGTGGCGACCACCAGGGTGCCGCCCGAGTACAGCGAGACGCCGAGCTCCCAGACGGTGGCGTCGAAGCTGAACGAGGCGAACTGCAGCACCCGGGTGTCCGGCCCCGCGCCCATCCGCGCCTGGTGGTTGGCGGCCAGGTTGGCCGCCCCCAGGTGCGGCACCGCGACGCCCTTGGGGCGGCCGGTGGAGCCCGAGGTGTAGATCACGTAGGCGACGTCCTGCGGGACGAGCGGCCGGGTGCGGTCGGCGTCGACGGGGTTGCGGTCGGGCCGGCCGGTCAGGTCGGACCGGGTACGCAGGGAGTCCAGGACCAGCGGGACGACGCCCTCGGGCAGCCCCGGGATCCGGTCGGCGACCGCCTCGACGGTCAGCACCTGGGCGGGCGCCGCGTCGTCGAGCATGTAGGCGATCCGCTCGGCCGGGTACTGCGGGTCGACCGGCAGGTAGGCGGCGCCGGTCTTGAGCACCGCCAGCAGCGCGATCACCAGCGGCGCGGAGCGCGGCATCGCCAGCGCGACCACGTCGCCGGGGCCGACCCCGCGCTCCAGCAGCAGGTGGGCGAGCCGGTTGGCCCGCTCGTTGAGCGCCGCGTAGGACAGCCGCATCGTCGCCGGGCCGGCCGGTACGCCGTCCGGGCCGATCAGCGCGGGGTGGTCCGGGTCGGCGGCCGCCAGGCCCTCGAACAGGGCGGTCAGGGTGACCGGGGTGAACGGGGCGGTCGGGCCGGCCCACTCCTCCAGCAGGACGCGGCGCTCCTCGGCGGTGAGCAGGTCGAGGGCGCTGAGCGGCGCGTCGGGGGTGCGGGCGGCGGAGTCGAGCAGGGTGGCCAGGGCCCGGGCGAGGCGGGCCGCCGTCGCCCCGGTGAACAGGTCCTCGCGGTACTCCAGGCGGATGTCCAGTCCGGCCGGGGCGCCGTCCGGGCCGGTCCGCTCCAGCACCTGGAAGGACAGGTCGAACTTGGCCGTCGTGCTGCCGATCGGCAGCACCTCGGCGCTCAGGCCGGGCATCGCGGGCAGCGGGTCGGCACTGTTCTCGAAGGCCAGGATCACCTGGAAGAGCGGCTGCCGGCCCATCGAGCGGACCGGGTTGAGCTCCTCCACCAGGTGCTCGAAGGGCAGTTCGGCGTGCCCGTAGGCGGTCAGGTCGGTCTCCCGGACCCGCCCGAGCAGGGCGGTGAACGCCGGGTCGCCCGAGGTGTCGGTGCGCAGCACCACGGTGTTGACGAAGAAGCCGACCAGGTCCCGGACGGCGTCGTCGGTGCGCCCGGCCACCGGGCTGCCGAGCGGGATGTCGGTGCCCGCGCCCAGCCGGGTGAGGAGCGCGGCCAGGCCCGCCTGGACGGCCATGAACAGGCTGGCGCCGCCGCGCCGGGCCAGTTCGGCGAGCCGGGCGTGGGTCTCGGCGGGCACCGTGCACTCGACCTCGGCGCCGCGGTGCCCGGCCCGGGCCGGGCGGGGGAAGTCGGTGGGCAGGTCCAGCTCCTCCGGGATGCCCGCCAGCGCCTCGCGCCAGTGCGCGAGTTCGGCGCTGGCCAGGCTGTCCGGGTCGTCCTTGGAGCCGAGCAGTTCGCGCTGCCAGAGCGCGTGGTCGGCGTACTGCACCGGCAGCGGCTCCCAGCGCGGCCCGGCGCCGTCCAGCCGGGCCCGGTAGGCGTCGGAGAGGTCGCGGGCGAGCGGGCCGAGCGACCAGCCGTCGGCGGCGATGTGGTGCACCGTCAGGGCCAGCGCGTGGCTGTCCCGGCCGAGGGTGAACAGCCGGGCCCGCAGCGGCACCTGGGCGGACAGCTCGAAGGGGTGGGCGGCCTCGGCGGCCAGCGCCGCCTCCAGCGCGCCCGGCGCCGCCCCGGAGAGGTCCACCACGACCAGCGGGGCGCCGGCCTGCTCGGCCTCCTCGGCGGAGAGCACCAGCTGCGAGGGCAGCCCGTCGGCCTCGGCGAAGACGGTGCGCAGGCTCTCGTGCCGGGCCACCACGTCCCGGACGGCGGCGGCCAGCGCGGCGGCGTCCAGCGGGCCGGTGAGGCGGACCGCCAGCGGGATGTTGTAGCTGCCGGTGGGGCCGTCCATCTTGTCCAGGAACCAGAGCCGCTCCTGGGCGTGCGAGAGCGGCACCGAGGACGGCCGGTTCGGGACGGCGCGCAGCGCGGGGCGCCGGGGGGCCGGCTCCGCCGCGTCGGCGGCCGCCGACTCCGGGTCGAGGGCGCGGGCCAGCGCCTCGGCCGTCCGGGCGTCGAACAGGGCCCGCACCGGGACGTCCGCGCCGAGCGCGGCACGCAGCCGGTTGGCGACCCTGGTCGCGGACAGCGAGTGGCCGCCGAGTTCGAAGAAGTCGTCGTCGGCGCCGACCCGGTCGAGCCCGAGGGCCTCCGCGAAGACCGCGCAGAGCAGTTCCTCGCGCTCCCCCACGGGCTCGCGTCCGGTGCCCGCCCGCTCGTCCGGCGGGGCGGGCAGGGCCTTGCGGTCGACCTTGCCGTTGGGGGTCAGCGGCAGGTCGTCCAAGGGAACGTACACGGCAGGGATCATGTGCGTGGGCAGCACCGATGACGCCCGCTCCCGCAAGCGGTCGCGGTCGATCCCTGCCGGTACGACATAGGCGACCAGGCGGGCGTCCCCCGCCTGGTCGGTGCGGGCCGTGACGACGGCCCGCGTCACTCCGGGCTGCGCCGCGAGCACGGACTCGATCTCGCCGAGTTCGATGCGGTAGCCACGGATCTTCACCTGGTGGTCGCTGCGCCCCGCGTACTCCAGGGCGGTGCCGGCGGCGTCCCAGCGGACGATGTCGCCGGTGCGGTACATCCGCGCGCCGCTCGGGCCGTACGGGTCGGCGACGAAGCGCTCGGCGCTCAGGCCGGGGCGGCCCAGGTAGCCGCGGGCCAGGCCGGTGCCGGCGAGGTAGAGGTCGCCGAAGGTGCCGTCGGGGACGGGGCGCAGCGCGCCGTCCAGGACGTACACCCGGGTGTTGGCGATCGGGCCGCCGATCGGCGGCGGCCCGGCCGCGGTGGTGGTCAGCGGCGCGGCGGTGGACCAGATGGTGGTCTCGGTCGGGCCGTACACGTTGGTCACGGACGCGCAGTGCGCGGTGAGGGTGCGGGCCAGCGGCTCGGGCAGCGCCTCGCCGCCGACCAGGGCGCGCAGGCCGGCCAGCCGGGGGGCGTGGTCGGCGGCGAGCGACTGCCAGAGGCTGGGGGTGGCCTGCAGCAGGGTGGCGTCCAGGCCGGTGACGGCGTCCGCCAGGGCGGCCGGGTCGCGGACCGTCTCGCGGTCGGCGACCAGCAGTTCGGCGCCGGCGGCGAGCGGGACGAACAGCTCCAGGTTGGCGATGTCGAAGCCGAAGGTGGTGACGGCGAGGAAGCGGTCCTCGGTGGTCACTTCGAAACGGGCGACCATGTCCTCGACCAGGTTGACCAGCGCCCGGTGCGGCACCACGACGCCCTTGGGGCGGCCGGTGGAGCCCGAGGTGTAGATCACGTACGCGGGGTGGTCGGCGTGCGGGGCCGTGCCCGGTACGCGCTGCCCGGGCGCACCGGTCGCGGCGTCCGGGCCGTCCAGGACCCACAGTTCGCCGGTGCTCATCTCGCCTTCGGCGGCTTCGGCGGCGAGGAGTTCGCGCACCCTGCGGTGGGTGAGGGTGACCACCGGGGCGGCGTCGGCGAGCATGTAGCGCAGCCGGTCGGCCGGGTAGTCCGGGTCCAGCGGCAGGTAGGCCGCGCCGGACTTGAGGACGGCCAGGGCGGCGACCACCAGGTCGCAGGAGCGGTCCAGCGCGATCGCCACCACCTGCTCCGGGCCGGCCCCGGCAGCGTGCAGGGCGTGCGCCAGCGCGTCGGCGCGGGCGTGCAGTTCGCGGTAGGTCAGGCGCTCCTCGCCGCAGCGCACGGCGGGCGCGTCCGGGGTGCGGGCGGCCCGGGCGGCCAGCAGCGGGGCCAGCCAGTCGCCGGGCAGCGGCGTCCCGGTGGCGTTTCGGGCCTCGGTGATCCCGGCGCGCTCGGCCTCGTCCAGGACGTCCAGCCGGCCGCACGGCTCGTCGGGCCGGGCGACGGCGGCGGCCAGCAGCCGGGCGAAGCGCCGCCCGACCAGTTCGGCCTCGGCCCGGGTGACCAGCGCGGGCACGTGGTTGACGGCCAGGCCGAACGGGGTGCCGGGGAAGACCGTGAGGGTGACCGGGAAGTGGGTGGCGGAGCGGACGTCGGCGCCGGTCACCTGGGGGCCGGTGCCGGTGGCCAGCGGCAGGCCGCCCATCGGGTAGTTCTGGAACATCAGGGCGGTGTCGAAGAGTTCGCCGCGCACGGCGGTGAGCTGCTGGACCTCCGCCAGGGTCAGGTGCTCGTGCGCCAGCAGCGCGGTCTGCGACCGCTGCACGTCGGCGAAGAGCTCGGCCGGGGTGCGGGCCGGGTCGACGTCCACCCGGACCGGGAGCGTGTTGGCGAACAGGCCCACCATCCGCTCGACGTCCGGGACCTCGGCCGGCCGACCGGAGGTGACCGCGCCGAACAGCACGGTGTCCTGGCCGGTCAGCCGGGACAGCAGCAGCGCCCAGCAGCCCTGCACCACCGCGTTGACGGTCAGGCCGCGCGAGCGGGCGAAGCCGGTCAGCGCGGTGGAGACCTCGGGGGTCAGCTCCAGCGGGACGGCCTGCGGCAGCGCGGCCGCACCGGCGGCCCGGTCGCGGCCGGCCGAAACCAGCCGGGTCGGGTCGACGACCCCGGCCAGGGCGGCGGTCCAGGCCTGCCGGGCGGCCTCCTTGTCCTGCGCGCCGAGCCAGGCCAGGTGCGCCTGGTAGCGGGCCGCGCCGGCCCGCGGCTGCTTGGCGGGGGTGCCGCCGGCCTTCAGCTCCTCGGCGAGCGCGGCGAGTTCGCCGATCAGCGAGACCATCGACCAGCCGTCCACCAGGATGTGGTGGACGGTCCAGACCAGCCGGCAGCGCCCGCCCTCGGCGCGGGCCAGGGTGAGCCGCTGGAGCGGCGGGCGGGCGAGGTCGAAGCGGCGCAGCCGGTCCTCCTCGGCGAGCCGGTCGAACTCCGTCTCCGGCCCCTCGGCGGAGGCCGCCACCGCGACCTCGCGCCACGGCAGTTCGACCGACGTGGGGATCACCTGGATCGCCTCGCCGTTCTTGCGGTGCCGGAAGCAGGCCTTCAGGTTGGGGTGCCGCTCCAGGAGCAGGCCCGCCGCGGTGCGCAGCGCGGCGGCATCGGCGTCGGTCAGCTCGTCCAGGTCGAGGACCAGCTGAATGGTGTAGACGTCCGTCCCCTCACGGTCGTACTCCGAGAGAAAGAGCAGTCCCTGTTGCAGCGGCGAGAGCGGAAGGACTTCACTGATGGCGGACGGCCGATTCAAACCGGGCTCCTCGTGGAAGGCCTGCAAGTGCGGAATAACAAACGCTTTCCGATGGCGCTGACGAGCAACTGACCGGCAACTGACGGACGGCTGACGCGTGCCTCAGGACGGGTCCGAAACCCTGGTCGCGGACCCCGTCAGCAGTCCGTCAGCCCCTCGTCAGCGCCCGGCGGGAGGCTTGCCGCCGAGGCTAATTCGTTACCGAAGGCCAGGAGTCTCCAGTGCCGGTCATTTCCGCGTCGCACGAATTCGAGGTCAGCGACCTCTTCGTGAATCTGCAGCCGTTCTTCGGGCACCGTCTCTTCCTGAAAGTCGAAGGGTTCAACTTCGCCGGGTCCATCAAGCTGAAAGCGGCCCGGGAAATGGTCGCGCAGGCCGAGGCGGCGGGCGTCCTCGGCCCCGGCTCGACCCTGGTGGAATCCTCGTCCGGGAACATGGGCGTCGCCCTGAGCGTGCTCGCCGCCAGCCGCGGCTACAAGTTCATCTGCGTCACCGACTCTCGCTGCAACGAGGTCACCCGCCGCACCATGGAGTCGTACGGCGCCGAGGTGCACCTGATCACCGAGCCGCACGAGACCGAGGGCTTCCTCGGTGCGCGGATCCGCCACGTCAAGGCGCTGCTCGCCGCCGACGAGAAGCGGGTCTGGCTCAACCAGTACCTGAGTCCGGGCAACTGGATGGCGCACTACCGGACCACCGCGCCGGCCATCGCCCGCCAGTTCCCGGACCTGAACGTGCTGTTCATCGGCGCGGGCACGACCGGGACGCTGATGGGCTGCGCCCGGTACTTCCGCGAGCGGCGCCCCTCGGTGCGGGTCGTCCCGGTCGACAGCGTCGGCTCGGTCACCTTCGGCGCCCCGCCGGCCACCCGGCACATCCCGGGCCTGGGCACCAGCGTGCGGCCCGCGCTGCTGGACGAGTCGCTGGTGGAGCGGGCGGTCCACGTCGAGGAGACCGACACCGTCCGCACCTGCCGCGAACTGATGCGCGGCGGCTTCCTGTTCGGCGGTTCCACCGGGACGGCCGTCAGCGGCGCGCTGCGCTGGCTGAACGAGCACTACGGCGACGGCGCGGGCGGCGTGCGCGAGCGGGTGACCGCCGTGACCATCTCGCCGGACCTGGGCGAGCGCTACATGGACACCGTCTACCACGACGAGTGGGTGCGCGGTTCGGTCGGCCCGGAGGGCCTGCTGCCCGGGGTCGAGCACCGGGGCCTCGGGGCGGGCGTCGCCGCCGGGCTCCAGACCGTGTCCGGCTGACCGGTCCGCCGGGGGCGGGGCCTGCGGGGTCGGAGCCGGCGGGATCAGAGGGTCGAGAGTTTTCAAGGCGGGGCTGAGGCTGAGAATGACGGAGAGCAAAGCAGTGACGACAAACCGGAACGCTGTCCTTCCGCTCACCGCGGCACAGGCCGAGATCTGGTTCGACGAGCAGTTCGCCGCCGGGCCGCTGGCCTACAACATGGCGGACTACATCGATCTGCGCGGACCGCTCGACGCCGAGCTGCTCGGACGGGCGCTGCAACGCCTCGGCCACGAGGCCGAGGGGCTGCGGGTGCAGTTCGTCGAGGAGGACGGCGCCCCCGGCCAGATCATCCGCCCGCTCGCCCAGCTCCCGCTCAAGACGCTGGACTTCAGCGGCGAGGCTGAGCCCTCGGCGGCCGCCGAGCGGTGGATGCGGGCCGACCACGCCGACCCGATGAAGGTCACCGACTTCCCACTGTTCCGCGGCGCGCTGATCAGGCTCGCCCCGGAGCACCACCTGCTCTACCTGTGCATGCACCACATCCTCGCGGACGGCTTCAGCCGCTCGCTGCTCTACCCCAAGCTGTCCAGCGCCTACACCCGGCTGGCCGCCGGCGAGGGCCCGGCCGAGCTGGACGCCGACGCCATGCCGGCCTTCCACCGGCTGCTGGACGCCGAGCGCAAGTACCTCGACTCGTCGATGGTCGAGAAGGACCGCGCCTACTGGACGGACCGCCTCACCTCCGACCGGCACGGCGCGGTGCCCGAGCTGGTCTCGCTCTCCGAGCAGGAGCCGGCCCCCGGCCGGGTCGCGCTGCGCGAGACCGCCCGGCTCTCCCCCGCGACCACGGCCGCGCTGCACGCCCTCGCCCAGGACGGCAAGGTCACCATGCCGGTCCTGATGGTCGCCGCGATGGCCGCCTACACCCAGCGCGTCACCGGGGTCGCGGCGCCGCTGCTCACCCTGCCGGTCACCGGCCGGGTCGGCGCGGTCAGCCGCGAGATCCCCGGCATGCTCGCCAACTACCTGCCGCTGGCCGTCCGGGTGCGCCCGGAGATGACCCGCACCGAACTGCTGCGCGCGGCCTGGGTCGAGGTCGCCGGCACGCTGAAGCACCAGCGCTACCGCGGGGACAAGGTCCGCCGCGACATCGGCCTGCGGATCGACGACCAGCGCGCCTTCGGCCCGTTCATCAACGTGCTCAACCAGGATCCGGAGCTGGCCTTCGGCGACTGCCGCGGGGTCGTGGTCAACCTGTCCACCGGCATCGTCAAGGACCTCATCATGACGGTCCTGAACGCGGACGACGGCACCGTCGAGATCCACCTCGACGGCAACCCCGAGCTGTACGAGCCGGCCGAACTCGCCACCCACCTCGCCCGGTTCGAGACCTTCCTCGGCACCCTCGCCACCATGCCCGCGGACCGTCCGCTCGGCCAGGTGGGCCTGGGCGCGACCGGCGAACCGCTCGGGCTGCTCGGCGCCTGGGATCCGGCCACCGCCGCCGACCAGGGCCTGGTCGAGCGGGTCCGCGCCGTCGCGGCCGGTACGCCCGACGCGGTGGCCGTGGCCGACGGCGCCGAGCGGATCGACTACCGCGAACTGGTCGCCCGCGCGGCGGGCCTGGCCGCCCGGCTGACCGCCGCCGGGGTCACCACCGGCTCGGTGGTCGCGATGTTCGCCGAGCCCGGCGTCCCCTTCGTCACCGGTGTGCTGGCCGTCCAGGCCGCCGGCGGCGCCTACCTGCCGCTCGACCCGACCGCCCCCGCCGCCCGCAACACCGGGCTGCTGGAGGACGGCGGCGCCCGCCACCTGCTGGTCGGCGCCGGGTACGAGGAGCAGGCCGCCGAGCTCACCGCCGGAGCGACCACCGCCCTGCCGCTGACCGACCCGTCCGACTCCACCAGCGGCGCCGAACTCGCCTCTGTCGGAGGTGAGTTGGACCTGGCGTACGTGATGTTCACCTCGGGCTCCACCGGCAAGCCCAAGGGCGCGATGGTGCAGCGCTCGGGGATGATGAACCACCTCTGGGCCAAGGTCGGGGACCTCGACCTGGTCGCCGGGGAGGGCGTCGTCCAGAACGCGCCGCTCACCTTCGACGTCTCCGTCTGGCAGATGCTCGCCCCGCTGGTCGTCGGCGGCACCGTCCGGGTCTCCGGCACCGACATGGCCGCCGACCCGGCCGCCCTGTTCGGCATGGCCCGGGACGAGAAGATCGCCGTCCTGGAGGTCGTCCCCTCCCTGCTGCGCGCCGCCCTGGACGCCTGGGACCTCGACGGCACCACCCCCGAACTCCCGGACCTGCGCTGGCTGATGGTCACCGGCGAGGCCCTCCCGGCGGACCTGTGCCACCGCTGGCACGCCCGCCACCCGCACATCCCGATGATGAACGCCTACGGCCCCACCGAGTGCTCCGACGACGTCACCCACGCCGTCATCCGCGCCGGCGACACCCTCACCGCCCGCGTCCCCATCGGCACCGCCGTCCGCAACACCCGCCTCTACGTCCTCAGCGACGAACTCCAGCCCGTCCCCGTCGGCGTACCCGGCGAGCTCTACATCGGCGGCGCCGGAGTCGGCCGCGGCTACCTCCACGACCCCGCCCGCACCGCCGCCACCTTCATGGCCGACCCCTACGCCGGACCCGGCACCCGCATGTACCGCACCGGCGACCGCGTCATCCAACGACCCGACGGCCAGCTCGAATTCATCGAACGCCGCGACCACCAGGTCAAGATCCGCGGCCGCCGCGTCGAAACCGGCGAAATCGAAGCCGTCATCCGTTCGCTCGACACCGTCGCCGACGCCGCCGTCGCCGTCCTCCCCGACGCCTCCGGCAACCCCCGCCTCATCGGCTACCTCACCGGCCCCGGCGTCGACCCCGCACAGGTCCGGGCCGAACTCTCCCAACTGCTGCCCGGCTACATGATCCCGGCGTCCTGGCTCGTCCTCGACACCATGCCGCTCACCCCCAACGGCAAGCTCGACCGCAAGGCCCTGCCCAAGCCCGCCCTCGGCGAGCAGGACACCCTCCGCGGCCCCCGCACCGAGCGCGAGCGGGTCCTCTGCGACATCCTCGCCGAGGTCCTCGGCACCGGCCGGGTCGGCATCGACGAGGACTTCTTCGCCCTCGGCGGCGACAGCATCCGCTCCATCCAGGTCGTCAGCCGGGCCCACAAGGCCGGACTCACCCTCACCACCCGCGACATCTTCACCCACAAGACCGCCGCCGCCCTCGCCCGGATCGCGGGTGGCGCCGACCCCACGGCGGCGACCGCGCCCGCCGAGGACGCGGGCGGCACCGGCCCGTACGAACTCACCCCGATCATGGGCCAGTTGCACGACGACACCACCAGCCTCACCGGCCCGGTCGTCAAGTACAGCCAGCACGTGGTCGTCCGGGTCCCCGCCGCCCTGGACGCCGAACTGCTCGACGCGGCCCTGCACACCCTGGTCGACCACCACGACGCGCTGCGCACCCGGGCCACCGAACCCGCCCCCGGCCTGTGGCACCTGGAGGCACTGGCCCCCGGCGCGCTCGCCGGCGTCCGCCTGGTCGCCACCGCCGAGAACGGCGCCGGCAGCGGCGCCGACGACCAGGACGCCCTCGGCTTCGCCGAGCGGCAGGCCTCCGCCGCCCGCGCCCGGCTCGACCCCGCAGCCGCCGTGATGATCCAGGCCGTGCTGATCGGCGCGGCCCCCGGCGCCGACACCGCCCTGCTGGTGCTCTCCGCCCACCACCTGGTCATCGACGGCGTGTCCTGGCGGATCCTGCTGCCCGACCTCGCCGCCGCCTGCGAGGCGCTGGCGGCCGGCCGCACCCCCGCCCTCGACCCGGTCGGCACCTCCTACCGCGCCTGGTCCCAGCTGCTCGCCGCGCAGGCCCGCACCCAGGTCCGCGGCCCCGAACTCGCCCTCTGGCAGTCGATCCTGACCGGCCCCGACCCGCTGGTCGGCACCCACCGGCTCGACCCCGAGACGGACGTCTACGGCACCCAGCGCACCCTGCGCCTGGAGCTCGGCCCCGAGGTCACCGGCCCGCTGCTCACCGACGTCCCGGCGGCCTTCCACGCCGAGGTCAACGACGTCCTGCTGACCGGCCTCGCCCTCGCCGTCGCCGACTGGCGCCGCCGGCACGGCCGCGCCGACTACGCCCAGACCCTGATCGAGCTGGAGGGCCACGGCCGCGAGCAGCTCAGCGACGGCCTCGACCTGTCCCGCACCGTCGGCTGGTTCACCAGCGCCTTCCCGATGCGCCTCGACCCCGGCACGCTCGACTGGGACGAGCTCTGGGCCGGCGGCCCCGCCCTCGCCGCCGCCCTCAAGCGGATCAAGGAGCAGCTGCGCGCGCTGCCCGACCGCGGCGTCGGCTACGGCCTGCTGCGCTACCTCAACCCGCACGCCGCCCGCGCCCTGGCCGGCCACCACAAGCCGCAGATCGGCTTCAACTACATGGGCCGCTTCGACGCCCGCGAGGCCCGCCTCTGGGAGCCGGCCGGCGGCGACGGCGTGGTCGGCACCGGCGCCCACCCCGGCATGCCGCTGCCGCACCTGCTCGACGTCACCCCGGCCACCGAGGACCGGCACGACGGCCCGCACCTGATCGCCAACTGGTCCTGGGCCGGCCGGACCGTCGCCGAGGAGGACGCCCAGGACGTCGCGGCCACCTGGTTCCGCGCCCTCGAACTGCTCGCCCGGCACGCCACCGCCCCCGGCGCGGGCGGCCGCACCCCCTCCGACCTGCCGCTGGTCGCCCTGGCCCAGGACGAGATCGAGGAGTACGAGGCCGAACTCGCCGAGGCCGGCACCGCCCTCGCCGACGTCCTGCCGCTCACCCCGCTCCAGCAGGGCATGCTCTTCCACGCCGACTACGACACCGCCGCCGGCAGCGCCGCGGACGCGGTCGACGTCTACACCCTGCAGATCGTCGCCGACATCGAGGGCGACCTCGACGCCGACGCCCTGCGCGCCGCCGGGCAGACCCTGCTCGACCGGCACCCCAACCTGCGCGCCGCCTTCCGCGCCCGGGCCACCGGCGAGCCCGTCCAGGTCATCGCCCAGCACGCCGAACTGCCCTGGCTGGACGCCGACCTGACCGACCTGCCGGAGCCCGCCCGGGCCGCCGAGCTGAACCGCATCACCGAGGCCGAGCGCACCCGCCGCTTCGACCTCGCCGCGCCGCCACTGCTGCGCTTCGCGCTCGTCACCCACGGCGAGGGCCGGCACCGGTTCATCTGGACCAGCCACCACATCCTGGTCGACGGCTGGTCGATGCCGCTGCTCGTCCGCGAGCTGTTCGCGCTCTGCGCGCCCGGCGCGGACGTCGCGCTGCTGCCCGACCCGGCCCCGTACCGCTCGTACCTGGCCTGGCTGACCGCGCAGGACCGCACGGCCGCCCGGGCCGCCTGGCACGAGGTGCTGGCCGACATCGACGAGCCCACCCTGCTCGTCCCCGCCGACCCGAGCCGCCTCCCGGCGCTGCCCGACGCGGTGCTCGCCGAGGTGCCGCGCGAGCTGACCGCCGCGCTCGCCGGCTGGGCCCGCACCCAGGGCCTGACCGTCAACACCGTGGTGCAGGGCTGCTGGGCGCTGCTGCTCGGCCGGCTCACCGGCCGCCAGGACGTGGTGTTCGGCGCCGTCACCTCCGGCCGCCCGGCCGAGGTCCCGGACGTCGAGTCGATGATCGGCATGTTCCTCACCACCGTGCCGGTCCGGGCCCGGCTGCACCCCGGCGACACCCTCGCCGAACTGCTGCACGCCCTCCAGGACCAGCAGACCGCGCTGCTCCCGCACGAGCACCTCGGGCTCGCCGCGATCCACCAGGCCGCCGGCCTGTCCGGCGAGGTCTTCGACACCGTGGTGCTGTTCGAGAACTTCCCGCTGGACGAGAACGGCCTCGACACCGGCGTCGCCGACGGCCCGCGCATCGTCCGCACCGAGGCCCTGGACGCCCGGCACCACCCGCTGAGCCTGGTGGTCCACCCCGGCGACAGCCTGCACCTGCGGCTGGACTACAACCCCGGCCTGTTCGGCCGGGCCGAGGTCGAGCGGGTCGCGGCGATCTTCCAGCACCTGCTGCGGACCGTCGCCGAGCGGCCCGGACTGCCGCTCGCCCAGGTCGACGTGACCGCCCCGGCGGACCTCACCGGCACCGGCACCCCCGGCGAGCTGGGCGGACTGCTCGGCGCCTGGGACCCGTCGATCCCCGAGGAGAGCCTCGGCGTCGTCGAGCGGGTGCGCGCCGTCGCCGCCCGCACCCCCGAGGCCACCGCCGTCACCGACGGCGCCGGCTCGCTGACCTACCGGGAGCTGGTCGAGGCGGCCGGCGGCCTGTCCGCGGGCCTCGCCGAGGCCGGGGTCACCACCGGCTCGGTGGTCGCGATGCTCGCCGAGCCCGGCGTCCCGTTCATCACCGGCGTGCTGGGCGTGATCGGCGCCGGCGGCGCCTACCTGCCGCTCGACCCGGCCGCCCCGGCCGCCCGCAACACCGGGCTGCTGGAGGACGGCGGCGCCCGCCACCTGCTGGTCGGCGCCGGGTACGAGAAGCAGGCCGCCGAGTTCGCCGGCGCGGTCCAGGGCGGGCCGGTCACCGTCATCGGCCTGGAGCAGGCCGCCGACGCACGGGCCCTGCCCGACTGCGTGGGCACCGGGCTGGACCTGGCGTACGTGATGTTCACCTCCGGCTCCACCGGCAAGCCCAAGGGCGCGATGGTGCAGCGCTCCGGCATGATGAACCACCTCTGGGCCAAGGTCGGCGATCTCGACCTGGCCGCCGGGGAGGGCGTCGTCCAGAACGCGCCGCTCACCTTCGACGTCTCCGTCTGGCAGATGCTCGCCCCGCTGGTCGTCGGCGGCACCGTCCGGGTCTCGGGGACGGAGATGGCCGCCGCCCCGGCCGCCCTGTTCGGCATGGCCCGGGACGAGAAGATCGCCGTCCTGGAGGTCGTCCCCTCCCTGCTGCGCGCCGCCCTGGACGCCTGGGACACCGAGGGCGACGCCCCCGAACTCCCGGACCTGCGCTGGCTGATGGTCACCGGCGAGGCCCTCCCGGCGGACCTGTGCCAGCGCTGGCACGCCCGCCACCCGCACATCCCGATGATGAACGCCTACGGCCCCACCGAGTGCTCAGACGACGTCACCCACGCGATCATCCGCGCCGGCGACACGCTCACCGCCCGCGTCCCGATCGGGACGGCGGTGCGCAACACCCGCCTCTACGTCCTCAGCGACGAACTCCAGCCCGTCCCCGTCGGCGTCCCCGGCGAGCTCTACATCGGCGGCGCCGGAGTCGGCCGCGGCTACCTCCACGACCCCGCCCGCACCGCCGCCACCTTCATGGCCGACCCGTACGCCGGACCCGGCACCCGGATGTACCGCACCGGCGACCGCGTCATCCAACGACCCGACGGCCAGCTCGAATTCATCGAACGCCGCGACCACCAGGTCAAGATCCGCGGCCGCCGCGTCGAAACCGGCGAAATCGAAGCCGTCATCCGTTCGCTGGAGACCGTCGCCGACGCCGCCGTCGCCGTCCTCCCCGACGCCTCCGGCAACCCCCGCCTCATCGGCTACCTCACCGGCCCCGGCGTCGACCCCGCGCAGGTCCGGGCCGAACTCTCCCAACTGCTGCCCGGCTACATGATCCCGGCGTCCTGGCTCGTCCTCGACACCATGCCGCTCACCCCCAACGGCAAGCTCGACCGCAAGGCCCTGCCCAAGCCCGACCTGGGGGACCAGGAGGAGGCCCGCGCGCCGCGCACCGAGCGCGAGCAGGTGCTGACCGAGATCCTGGCCGAGGTCCTCGGCACCGGCCGGGTCGGCATCGACGAGGACTTCTTCGCCCTCGGCGGCGACAGCATCCGCTCCATCCAGGTCGTCAGCCGCGCCCGCAAGGCCGGACTCACCCTCACCACCCGCGACATCTTCACCCACAAGACCGCCGCCGCCCTGGCCCAGGTCGCCGAGGAGCAGGAGCAGAACCCCGCCGAGTCCGCCCCGACGGAGCCCGAAAGCAGTCTGATCGCCCTGTCCGACGAGGAACTGGCCGATCTGGAATTCGAGTTGAATGAGGAACTTTCGTGACGACCGCCCCCAGAACCGGGTCGAAGATCAGCGAAGTACTTCCGCTCTCCCCCCTCCAGCAGGGGCTGCTGTTCCTGTCCTCGTACGACCAGGCCTCGCCCGACCTGTACACCCTCCAGTTCGTCGCGGAGATCGACGGGCCGGGCGCGGGTGACGGCGAGCAGCTCGCCGCCCGGCTGCGCGCGGCCTCGGCCGCGCTGCTGCGCCGGCACCCCAACCTGCGGGCCTGCTTCCGCAACCGCAAGACCGGCGAGCCCGTCCAGGTCGTCCTCAAGGAGACCGAGGTCGAGCCGCAGTGGCAGCTGCACGACCTCACCCACCTGCCCGAGGCCGACCGGGAGGAGGAGGCGCAGCGGCTGACGCGTGAGGACCGGCTGCGCCGGTTCGACCTGGCGCGGCCGCCGCTGATGCGGTTCACCCTGATCCGGCTGGGCGCGGGGCACCACCGGTTCCTCTGGTCGGTGCACCACATCGTCATGGACGGCTGGTCGTTCCCGCTGGCCGTCCGCGAGCTGGTGCTGCTCGGCGACGAGGCGGGGGCGGCGGCGCTGCCCGCACCCGCGCCGTACCGCTCGTTCCTGACCTGGCTGAACGGCCGCGACCGGGCCGCCGCGCGGGCGGCCTGGGCGCAGCTGCTGGACGGCCTGGACGGGCCGGTCCGGGCGCTGCCCGCGGCCGGCGACGGCGAGTCCCTCGAACTGCCGTCGCTCGTGCGGGGGTTCCTGTCGCCGGAGCGCACCGCGGCGCTCGCCGGCTGGGCGCGCGGCCGGGGCCTGACCCTCAACACCGTGGTGCAGGGCTGCTGGGCGCTGCTGCTCGGCCGGCTCACCGGCCGCGAGGACGTGGTGTTCGGGTCGGTCACCTCCGGCCGCCCGGCCGAGGTCCCGGACGTCGAGTCGATGATCGGCCTGTTCGCCAACACCCTGCCGGTCCGCGCCGATCTGCGCCCGGACCAGCGGGCGAGCGAGCTGTTCGAGGCGCTGGCCCGCCAGCAGCTCGCGATGATGCCGCACGAACACCTGCCGCTCGCCGAGGCGCAGGCCGCCTCCGGCGTCCAGGGCGAGCTGTTCGACACCGTCCTCGCCTTCCAGAGCTACCCGCTGGACGAGGCCGCGCTGTTCCGCGAGTCGGGCGGCACCGTCAGCTCCGCCCAGGTGCTCTCGGCCACCCACTACCCGCTGAGCCTCACCGTCTTCCCCGGCGAGCGGCTGGACCTGCACCTCGCCTACCGGCCCTCGGCCTTCGCCGAGGCCGCTGAGCACACTGACACCGCCGAGGACCCGCAGTCGTCCGCGCAGCGCGTCCTGGACCGGCTGGTCCGCGTCCTGGAGCAGGTCGCCGACGACCCGCAGGCCCCGCTCGCCCGGCTCGGCGCGCCCGAGCCCGCCGAACTGGCCCGCATCCTCGGCGAGTGGAGCGGCGCCTCGGCCGCCCCCCGGGAGCCCGCGCGGCGCGCCACCGTCGCGGAGCTGTTCGCCGAGCAGGCCGCCCGCACCCCGGACGCCGTCGCGGTCACCGCCCCCGGCGAGGCCGCCCTCAGCTATCGCGAGCTGGACGAGCGGGCCAACCGGCTCGCCCACCTGCTCGCCGCCCGCGGCGCCGGCCCGGAGAGCCTGGTGGCCGTCGCGCTGCCGCGCGGCGTCCAGCTGATCGTCGCCGTCCTGGCCGTCCTCAAGGCGGGCGCGGCCTACCTGCCGCTGGAGCCCGGCCACCCGGCCGACCGGATCGGCTACACCCTGCGCGACGCCCGTCCGGCGCTGCTGCTGACCGCCGGCGGCGTGCTGCCCGAGCCGCCCGACGCCCCGGACCTGCCACGCCCGGACCTGCCGCGCCTGGACCTGGACGCCCCGGAGACGGCCGCCGCGCTGGCCGCCCACCCGGCCACCGCCCCGGACACCGCGGTCTCCCCCGAGCACCCGGCCTACGTCATCTACACCTCCGGCTCCACCGGCCGCCCCAAGGGCGTCGTGGTGCCGCACCAGAACGTGGCGCGGCTGCTGGAGGCCACCGACGACTGGTTCGACTTCGGCCCCGGCGACGTGTGGACGCTGTTCCACTCCATCGCCTTCGACTTCACCGTCTGGGAGCTGTGGGGCGCGCTGCTGCGCGGCGGCCGGCTGGTCGTGGTGCCGTACGACGTGTCGCGCTCCCCCGACGCCTTCCTGGACCTGCTCGCCGAGGAGCGGGTGACCGTCCTCAACCAGACGCCGTCCGCCTTCTACCAGCTGATGCGCGCCGACGCCGACCGCCCGCGCCCGCTCGCCCTGCGGACCGTGGTGTTCGGCGGCGAGGCGCTGGACATCGGCAAGCTCGCCGACTGGTACGCCCGGCACGCCGACGACGCGCCGCGCCTGGTCAACATGTACGGCATCACCGAGACCACGGTGCACGTCTCCTACCAGGAGCTGGACGCCCCGACGGCCGCCGCCGGCGGCGGCAGCGTGATCGGGCGCGGCATCCCGGACCTGCGGGTCTACCTGCTCGACGGCGCCCTGCAGCCCGTCCCGGCCGGCGTGCCCGGCGAGCTGTACATCACCGGCCCCGGCCTGGCCCGCGGCTACCTGCGCCGCCCCGACCTCACCGCGGCCCGCTTCGTCGCCTGCCCGTTCGAGCCCGGCGGCACCCGGATGTACCGCACCGGCGACCTCGGCCGCTGGCGGGCCGACGGCACCCTGGAGTACCTGGGCCGCGCCGACGAGCAGGTCCAACTGCGCGGCTTCCGGATCGAGTTGGGCGAGATCGCGACCGTCCTCGGCCAACACCCCGCAGTCGCCGAGGCGGCCGTGATCGCCCGCGAGGACCGGCCCGGCGACCAGCGCCTGGTCGCCTACGTGGTGCCCCGCGACGGCGCCGACCCGGCCGGGCTGCGGGAGTTCGCCGCCGAGCGGCTGCCCGAGTACATGGTCCCGGCGGCCGTGGTCCCGCTCGCCGCGCTGCCGCTGACCGCCAACGGCAAGCTCGACCGCCGCGCCCTGCCCGCTCCCGCGTACACCACCTCGGCCCGCAGCCCGCGCACCGCCGAGGAGGAGCAGCTCTGCGGCGTCTTCGCCGAGGTGCTCGGACTCGACCGGGTCGGCGTCGACGACGACTTCTTCACCCTCGGCGGCCACTCGCTGCTCGCCACCCGGATCGTCAACCGGGTCCGCGCCGAACTCGGCGCCGAACTCCAGGTGCGGGACCTCTTCGAGGCCCCCTCCCCCGCCCGCCTCGCCGAACGGCTGGCCGCCGCCGCACCCGGCCGCGCCCCGCTCGCCGCCGGGCCGCGCCCGGCCGTGCTGCCGCTGTCGTACGCGCAGCAGCGGCTCTGGTTCGTCGAGCACCTGGGCGCACCCGGCGGGCTGTACGCCATCCCGCTGGCGATCCGCCTCTCCGGGCGGCTCGACACCGCCGCCCTGACGGGCGCCCTGCAGGATGTGGTCACCCGGCACGAGGCGCTGCGCACCGTCTTCCCGCAACACGCCCCCGCCGGGGCCACCCCCGGGACCACCCCCGGGACCACCCCCGGGACCACCGGCAGCGGACCGGCCGAACAGCGGGTGCTCACCCCGGCCGAGGCCGCCGTCCCGCTCCCGGTGAGCGAGACCACCGAGGCGGGCCTGCCCGCCGCCCTCGCCGCCGAGGCCGCGCGCGGCTTCGACCTGGAACGCAGCCTCCCGCTCCGCGCCCGCCTGTTCCGGCTCGGCCCGGACGAGCACGTGCTGACGATCGTCCTGCACCACATCGCCGGCGACGGCTGGTCGCTCGCCCCGCTCACCCGCGACCTCACCGCGTACTACCGGGCCCGGGTGGCCGGCCGCCCGGCCCAACTGCCGCCGCTGCCCGTCCAGTACGCCGACTACGCCCTGTGGCAGCGCGGACTGCTCGGCGCGGAGGACGACCCACAGAGCGAACTCACCCGCCAACTCGCCTACTGGGCCGAGACCCTGAAGGGCCTGCCGGAGGAACTGGCGCTGCCCTTCGACCACCCGCGCGGCACCCGGGCCGAGCACCGCGGCGACGTCGTGCGCACCACCGTGCCGCAGCCGCTCACCGCCGAGCTGCACCGGCTCGCCGCCGCCTGGGGCGTCAGCGCCTTCATGCTGCTGCGGGCCGGGCTCGCCGCCCTGCTCACCCGGCTCGGCGCGGGCACCGACATCCCGCTCGGCAGCCCGATCGCCGGCCGCACCGACGAGCGGCTCGACGAGCTGGTCGGCATGTTCGTCAACACCCTGGTGCTGCGCACCGACACCTCCGGCGACCCGGGACTGCGCGAGCTCGCCGAACGGGTCCGGGCCTACGACCTGGCCGCCCACCAGCACCAGGACGTGCCCTTCGAGAAGCTCGTCGAGGTGCTCAACCCCGAGCGCTCGATGGCCCGGCACCCGCTGTTCCAGGTGATGCTCGGCTTCCAGCAGGCCGGCCCGGCCCCGGCGCCCGAGGACGACCCGGAGCTCGCCGTGACCGAGCAGCCGGTGCCCGTCCGGACCGCCAAGTGGGACCTGTTCTTCCAGCTCACCGAGCAGGCCGGCGGCGCGCTCGCGCTCGCCGTCGAGTACCGCACCGACCTGTTCGAACCCGCCACGGCCCGCCGGATCACCGACGCCTACCTGCGACTGCTCGCCGCCGCCCTCGCCGAGCCCGCCCGGCCGCTGTCCCGGCTGGACCTGCTCGGGCCCGAGGAGGAGGCCGAACTGCTCGCCCTCGGCACCCACCGGGCCGGTACCCCGCGCAGCACCCTCACCGCCCTGGTGGACCGCCGGATCGCGGCCACCCCGGACGCGGTCGCGCTGGTCCACACCGAGCCCGGCCACCCCGAGCGGCTGCGGCACACCAGCTACGCCGAACTGGACGCCGAGGCCAACCGCCTGGCCCACCTGCTGACCGCGCGCGGCGCCCGCCGGGGCGACCTGGTGGCGCTGCGCCTGGAGCGCGGCCCGGCCGTGGTGAGCACCCTGCTGGCGATCGCCCGCACCGGCGCGGCCTACCTGCCGATCGACCCGTCCTACCCCGACGAGCGGGTCCGCGACATGCTGGCCGACAGCGGCGCCCGGCTGCTCGTCACCGAACGCTCCCTGGCCGAACGGGAGCTCCCCGCCGGGGTCGTCGAGCTGCTCCTGGACGCCCCCGAAACCCTGGCCGACCTGGCCGACCGGCCCGTCACCGCCCCGGTGCCCGCCGCCCCGATCGACCCCGACGACCTGCTGTACGTCATCTACACCTCCGGCTCCACCGGCAAGCCCAAGGGCGTCGCGGTCCCGCACCGCGCCGCCGTCCGCCTGGTCCTGGGCCTGCCGGAGCTGGCGCCGACCGCCGCGGACACCTTCCTCTACTTCGCGCCGGTCGCCTTCGACGCCTCCACCTTCGAGATCTGGGGCGCGCTCGCCCACGGCGCCCGGGTGGCGGTCCACCCGCCCGGCCCGGCCGACCCGCAGGCCCTGGAGTCCTTCCTGGCCCTCGCCCGGGTGAGCGTCGCCTTCCTCACCACCCAGTTGTCCAACACCATCGCCGACACCCGGCCGCGCGCCCTGGCCCCGCTGCGGGCGCTGCTCACCGGCGGCGAGGCGCACTCCCGCGACCACCTGGACCGGCTGCGGGCCGCCCTGCCGGACACCACGGTGTTCAACGTGTACGGCCCCACCGAGACCACCACCTTCGCCACCGGCCAGGACCTCGGCCGTGCCGAGGGCACCGTCCCGATCGGCCTGCCGATCGGCGACACCCGCGCGTACGTCCTGGACGAGGCGCTGCGGCCGGTGCCGCGCGGCGTGGTCGGCGAGCTGTACCTGGCCGGCGAGGGCCTGGCCCGCGGCTACCTCGGCCAACCCGCGCTGACCGCCGCCCGCTTCACCGCCTGCCCGTTCGGCGCGCCCGGGGAACGCATGTACCGCACCGGCGACCTGGTCCGCTGGGACCGGCACGGCCGGATCGAGTACGTCGCCCGCGCCGACCAGCAGGTCAAGATCCGCGGCTACCGGGTCGAACTCGGCGAGATCGAACGGCTGCTGGCCGAGCACCCGGCCGTCGCCCGGGCCGCCGTCCTGGCCCCCGCCGACGCCGCCGGCCAGCGCCGCCTGGTCGCCTACCTGGTGCCCGCCGACGGCCGGCCGACCCCCGGACCGGCCGAGTTGCAGGGCCACCTGGCCCGCTCGCTGCCCGGCCACATGGTGCCGGAGAGCTACACCGCACTGCCGGAACTGCCGCTGAACGCCAACGGCAAGCTGGACGTCAAGGCCCTGCCCGCCCCCGCGGCCACCCCCTCGGCCCGCGCCCCGCGGGCGCCCCGCACCGAGCCGGAACGGCTGCTCTGCGCCGCCGTCGAGGAGGTCCTGGGCACCGGCCCGGTCGGCCCCGACGATTCCTTCTTCGCCCTCGGCGGGGACAGCCTGAAGGCGATCCGGCTGGTCAACGCGGCCGGCCGGGCCGGGCTGCCGATCAGCCTCGGCGCGGTCTTCGAGCACCGCACCCTGGAGGCGCTGGCCGCGGCCGCCGCCACCGGGGGCGGCGCGGTCGACCTGCTCGGGCCCGTCCTGCCGATCCGGCCCACCGGCGGGCGGCCCCCGCTGTTCTGCGTGCACGGCGGCCTCGGCTTCGCGATCCCGTTCGCGGCGCTCGCCGAGCACCTCGACCCGGAGCAGCCGGTCTACGGCCTCCAGGCCCGCGGCCTGTCCGACGACGGCCCGCTGCCGACCGACCTGGGCGACGTCGCCGAGGAGTACCTGGCCCGGGTGCGCGCCGTGCAGCCGCACGGCCCGTACCACCTGCTCGGCTGGTCCTACGGCGGCGTCGTGGCGCACGAGATGGCCGTCCGGCTGCACGCCGCCGGCGAACAGGTGGCGTTCCTGGCCAACCTGGACGCCTACCCCGACGACGCCCTCGGGGCCCGGCCCAGCGACGCCGAGTTCCTCGCCGACTTCCTGGCCGAGGCCGGGGTCGACGCGGCGGAGCCGGAACGGCTCACCCCGCAAGGCGTCGCCGCACACCTGGCCCGCACCGAAGGCCCCCTCGCCGCGCTCGAACCGGGTACGCTGGAACGGCTGCTGGGGGTCATGCGGAACAACCTGGAGCTGTTCCAGCGGTTCACCCCGGGCCGCTTCGACGGCTGCCCGATGACGCTCTTCGTGGCGGTCGGCGGCGACACCCGCCCCACCCCGGAGGAGCGCGCCCTCAAGGTCAAGAGCTGGGAGCCGCACGTCGGTTCCGCCGTCCTCGCGCACGACGTGGACAGCGGGCACCAGCAGCTGCTGCAACCCGCACCGGCGGCGGCGATCGGCGCGGTCGTCGAACACGCCCTCGCCGCCCTGGCCGCGAGCCCGACCGGCACCCCGACCACCTGACGCCCGGTCAACCCGGCACGTCCCGCGATCCCGAGATCTGGAGAACAGTCATGGCGAACCCCTTTGACCGCGAAGACGGCACCTTCCTCGTCCTCGTCAACGCGGAGGGGCAGCACTCCCTGTGGCCGTCCTTCGCCGCCGTCCCGGAGGGCTGGTCGGTGACCCTGGAGGCCACCGACCGGGCCACCGCCGTCGCCCACATCGAGGGCAACTGGACGGACATGCGCCCGCTCAGCCTCCAGCAGCAGGGCTGACCGGCCGGGCCCGCGCCCGGAATCCGGAAGAACGCCGCCGGACGGCTCCGACCCCGCCGCCCGCCGCACCCCCAGGGCCTTCGCCCGCCGGTGCGGCGGGCGGCCGTTTTGTCCCCCGCACCCCTCCCCACCAGGCACGCGACACCCCGCCAGGACCCGTCAGTGAGCGGTCAGTTGGACGTCATCGACCCGTCATCGGGCCTGACTAATTTGCTGCTCAGAGGCCCGATTTCCGGGCACCCCAGGGCACCCGCACAGGGCACCCGCAAAAACGGAGGAAAACGAGCATGACGACGGTAGCCCCGGAGCGTCTCACCCGGATCCGCGAAATCATCGCCGAGAACATCGACGTGCACACCGAGTTCGCCGACACCGCGCTGTTCGTCGACGAGCTGGGCGCCGACTCGCTGAAGCTCATCGACGTGCTCAGCGCCCTGGAGATGGAGTACTCCATCGTCATCGACATGAACGAGCTGCCGAAGATGGTGAACGTGGAGGCCACGTACCAGGTGACCGCGACGGCCGCCGGCTGGTGATCGGGGCGGGTTCCGGGACCGGAACCCCCGCCCGCAGGCATCCCACTGCTTAAGGAGTCCCATGTCCACCGCACAGTCACCAGCGGCACCCCGCGCCGGCGTGCCCGCCGACCGCCGCCGGGTCGTCCTCACCGGCCTCGGGGCGATCTCCAGCATCGGCACGGGTGTCGAGGAGTACACCGCGGGGCTGCGGGCCGGCCGCTCCGGTGCGCGGCCGATCACCCGGTTCGACACCGAGGGGTTCGGCCAGAACATCGCCTGCGAGGTCCCCGACTTCGAGCCGGAGCGCTGGATCCGCAACGTCCCCCTCGACGACATGGGCCGCGCCGGGCAGTTCGCCGTCGCCGCCGCCCGGATGGCCGTGGAGGACGCCGGGCTCACCGAGGCCGACCTCGGCGAGCGCCAGGCCGTCATCAGCGTCGGCACCACCGACGGCGAGGGGCACGACATCGGCGTGCTGGTCGAGCAGGAGCTCGCGGCCGGGGACCCGGAGGGCATGGACCCGGTGCTGTCCCGCCGGATCAACGCCGGCCGGCTCACCACCGTCATCGCCCGCGAGCTGCGGATGCCGAACGTGGAGCCGACCACCATCACCACCGCCTGCGCGGCGGGCAACTACTCGATCGGCTACGGGCTGGACGCGATCCGCTCCGGCGAGGTCGACATCGCGCTGTGCGGCGGCGCCGACGCCGTCTGCCGCAAGGCCTTCGCGCTGTTCAAGCGCTTCGGCGCGCTCACCCCGGACGTGGTCCGCCCGTTCGACAAGAACCGCCAGGGCATCCTGACCGGCGAGGGCGCGGGCATCCTCGTCCTGGAGAGCCTGGAGTCCGCCCTCGCCCGCGGCGCGCACATCTACGCCGAGGTGCTCGGGTACGGCCTCAGCTGCGACGCCGCCCACCCGACCGCGCCGAACCGCGACGGCATCGCGCGCGGCATCCGGCTCGCCCTGGACGACGCCGGGGTCGAGCGGGACGAGATCGACTTCATCTCCGCGCACGGCACCGGCACCAAGGCCAACGACAAGACCGAGTCGGCCGCCATCGTCGACGTGTACGGCGACGCACCGCCGCGCACCGTCGCGGTGAAGTCGATGCTCGGCCACTCGATGGGCGCGGCCAGCGCGCTCGGCGCGATCGCCTGCAGCCTCGCCATCGAGCACCAGTTCATCCCGCCGACCATCAACCACGTGGAGACCGACCCCGACTGCCCGCTGGACGTCGTGCCCAACCAGGCCGTCGACGCGGAGGTCCGGATCGTGGAGAACAACTCCAGCGCCTTCGCCGGCAACAACGCCATCCTGATTCTGGGCACGTACGGAGAGCGAGTCTGACGATGACCACCGCAGCCACCCCGGCGGCCCTGCCGCCGGAGACACTCGTCATCACCGGTTGGTCGGCCGTGTCGCCGTACGGCCTGACCCGCCAGGACTTCGCGTCCGGCGTGCGCGCCGGCGCCAAGACCGCCGTCAAGGCGGACGCCGCGCTCGGCACGCTGCCGTCGCCCGACGTCTGCCTGGTGCCCGGCTTCGACATCAAGGGCCTGCTCGGCCCCACCGGCACCGCCAAGATGGACCGGCTCACCGCGCTGGCCCTGGTCGCCTCCGACGGCCTACTCAAGGACGCCGACGGCAACCGGGTGGTGGAGACCGACGACCGCACCGGTGTGGTCCTCGGCATCTCGATGGGCAGCCTGGAGAACGTCACCAACTTCCTCAAGCAGTCCTACACCAACGCGCTGCCCTTCCACGTCGACGCCGGCCGCATCCCCTTCGGCAGCCTCAACCACGCCGCCGGCGCCACCGCCATCCGGCACGACCTCAAGGGCCCCAACACCACCGTCGCCGGCGGCCGGGTCAGCGGCCTGCTCGCCCTCAACTACGCGCGGCGCCTGATGGGCCAGGGCCGGGCGACCAAGTACCTGGTCGGCTCGGCCGAGGAGTTCTCCGCCGCGCACGCCTGGATCGAGCACACCGCCGTCGCGGCCGGCGACTCCACGCCGCTGCTCGGCGAGGGCTGCGGCCTGTTCGTGGTCGAGCACGCCGGCACCGCCCAGCGCCCGGCGCTCGCCGCGGTGCTCGCGGTGGAGACCCGCGTCGACATCGACGACGACCCCGAGGCGGCCGTCACCGCGTGCGTGCAGCGCGCCCTGGCCCGCGCCGGCGTCACCGCCGACGAGGTCTGGGCCGCCGTCCCGTGCGCCGCGCCGACCGCGGCCGGCCGGGCCGAGTACGACGCGCTCGCCGCGCTGCTGCCGGCCGAGGCACTGGGCCGGGTCCCGTCCATGGAACTGCTCGGCGACACCAGCGCGGCCTCCGCGTCCTTCCAGATCCAGGCGGTGCTCGGCGTGGCCGAGGCCGACCCGGCGGCCCGGGGCCGGATCGCCCTGGTGTCCGCCGTCGACCGTGACGGCGCGGTGGGCTGCGCCGTCCTGAGACTCTTCGGGGAGCACGCGTGATCGCCCTGGTCAGCGGCGGGTCCCGGGGCATCGGCAAGGCCATCGTGCTGCGCCTGGCCCAGGACGGCTACGACGTCGCCTTCTGCTACCGCTCCAATGCCGAGGCCGCCGAGCAACTCGCCAAGCAGGCAGGCGAGTTCGGCACCCGGATCACGGCCACCCAGTGCGACGTGGCCGACCCTGAGCAGGTCCGCGACTGGTACAACCGCACCGAGCGCGAGGTCGGCCCGGTGGACGCCGCCGTCACCTCGGCCGGCATCACCCGGGACCGCCCGGTCATCCTGATGCCGGAGGACGACTGGAACCAGGTCCTGCGCACCAACCTGGACGGCGTGTACCACGTGTGCCGCGCCGCCGCCTTCGCGATGAGCAAGCGCCGCAGCGGATCGATCGTCAACCTGTCCTCGGTGTCCGGCATCTACGGCAACCTCGGCCAGGCCAACTACGCCGCGTCCAAGGCCGGCATCATCGGCTTCACCAAGTCCCTCGCCAAGGAGACCGGCCCGCGCGGCGTGCGCGCCAACGTGGTCGCGCCGGGCCTGATCGCCACCGACATGGTCGGCGACATGTCCGACGCCGCGGTGGAGCGGATGCTGAAGAACGTCGCCCTCGGCCGGGCCGGCAAGCCCGAGGAGGTGGCCGACCTGGTCTCCTTCCTGGTCTCCGACCGCGCCGCCTACATCAGCGGGTCGGTCTTCGAGATCCACGGCGGCGGCACGTTCTGATGGGAGCACGAATGCAGGGGGCCCAGGGACTGCGCGACCACTACGACGCGATCGTCGTCGGCAGCGGCATCGGCGGCCTGACCACCGCCGGCTACCTGGCGGCCGACGGGCGCAGCGTCCTCGTCCTCGAACAGCACGACATCGCCGGCGGCAACGCGCACGTGTTCCGCCGCCGGCGCAAGTACGAGTTCGACGTCGGCACGCACTACCTCGGCGACTGCGGCCCCGACGGGCACTTCCCGGCGATCCTGGCCGGCCTCGGCGTCCTGGACCGGGTGCGGTTCCGGCCGATGGACAACGAGCAGGGCTTCGACCGGATCATCACGCCCACCGCGACCGTCGACGTGCCGGCCGGCTGGGACGCCTACCGCGACCGGCTGCGGCAGGCCCTGCCCGAGGAGGCCGACCGGATCTCCTGCTTCCTCGAACTCGCCGAGAACGTGGCCGGCTCGACCCGCGCCGGCCTGAACGGCGAGTCCCTGGTCGACCTGTTCCGCAAGTCCCCGCAGACCATGCGCTGGTCCCGCCGCACCTTCGCCGACGCCCTGGGCCACTTCGGCCTCTCCGCCAAGGCGCGCACGCTGCTCGCGGCGCAGGCCGGCAACTACGGCACCATGCCCGACGGCATCAGCCTGGCCCACCACGCCTCGATGATGGACCACTACCTGCGCGGCGCGTACTACCCCGAGGGCGGCGGCCAGGCGATGGTCGCCGCGTTCGTCGAGGCGTTGGAGGCGCACGGCGGCGAACTGCGCACCCGCTGCGACGTCCGCCGCATCCTGGTCGAGAACGGGCGCGCCACCGGCGTCGAACTCACCGACGGGCAGCGGGTCTCGGCCCCGCTGGTCATCTCCAACGCGGACTACCGGCGCACCGTCCTCGACCTGTGCGGCGGCGAGGACGCCTTCCCCGCCGAGGTGGTGGCCCGCACCCGCGCGGCGACCATGCGCGGCTCCTTCGTCTCGGTGTACATCGGGCTCGACACCGAACTGCCGGGCCTGCCCAACGCCAACCTCTGGTGGCACGACAGCGACGACATGGAGGGCGCGCACGCCGCCATGCTGGAGCGGTACGCGCGGGACGGCTCGATGGACTCGGTGCCGGCGCTCACCTTCTCCTTCGCCTCCCTCAAGGACCCGGGCGCCACCGCCGTCTGCCCGCCCGGCCACAGCAACTTCCAGCTCATGACGGGCCTGCCGCCCGGCTACGGGTTCTGGGGCCTGGAGGGCGGCCCGGCCGACGGCGAGCCCTACCGCCGCAACGCCGCCTACCTCGCCCGCAAGCAGCAGCTCACCGAGGTCATGCTGGCCACCGCCGAGAAGGTCATCGGCCCGTTCCGGGAGCGCATCACCCACCTGGAGACGGCCACCCCGCTCACCCACGAGCGCTACATCCGGGCCACCGGCGGCACCCCGTACGGCATGGCCAGCTGGGGCGGCTCCAACCAGCGGCCGGACGTGCGCACCGAGGTCGAGGGCCTGTACGTGGTCGGCCAGAGCGTCCGCTACGGCAGCGGCATCGCCGCGGTCGCGAACAGCGGCATGGCCGCCGCCTCCGACATCATCGGCCGCGGACTGCTGCGCGAGGTGTTCGGCGGCGCGGTGCTCGGCGACCCCTCCCGGCTGCCCGACCGCGGCCCGGACTGGGACCCGCTGGTGGTCTCGCGCGGGCGGGCGCGGCAGCGCGCCAAGGGCCTGGCCCGCATCGGCTGACCCCTCCTCCGCCCCTCCCGTTTCCCCACCCTCCGATCCGCACCCCTCCGACCAGGAGCACTGTTCCCATGAATCAGGTCCCTCCCTTCGCCGTGGTCTCCGGCGCCCAGGTGCACGAGGCCCTCAACGGGCACGAGGACGAGGTCGTCGCCACGGTCGAGGCCGCGTACCGGCTGCACGGCGAGGGGCAGACGGTCAACCCGGACTCGTACTTCCTGCGCTTCCCCGACCGCCCGTCCTCCCGGATCATCGCGCTGCCGGCCTCGGTCAAGGGCGAGGTCGGCGTGCACGGCATCAAGTGGATCTCCAGCTTCCCGGACAACGTGGCGGCCGGCCTCCCGCGCGCCTCGGCCGTCCTGATCCTCAACGACGCCGAGACCGGCTACCCGTTCGCCTGCCTGGAGAGCTCGATCATCAGCGCGGCGCGCACCGCCGCCTCCGCGGCCCTCGCGGCGGCCCGGCTCGCCGACGCCCGCGGCCAGCGCCCGACCCGGGTCGGCTTCTTCGGCGTCGGCCTGATCGCCCGCTACGTGCACACCTACCTCGCCGCCAACGGCTTCGACTTCACCGCGGCCGGCGTCCACGACCTGTCCGCCGAGCACGCCGAGGGCTTCTCCGACTACCTGCGCCGGGCCGAGGGCGAGGGCGTGGAGATCACCGTCCACGACAAGGCCGAGGACCTGATCCGCTCCAGCGACCTGGTGGTCTTCGCCACCATCGCCGGCGAGCCGCACGTGACGGACCCGCAGTGGTTCTCGCACAACCCGCTGGTGCTGCACGTCTCGCTGCGCGACCTCTCCCCCGAGATCGTCCTCGACTCGTGGAACGTCGTCGACGACATCGAGCACTGCATGAAGGCCGGCACCTCGCCGCACCTGGCCGAACAGCGCGTCGGCCACCGCGAGTTCGTCGCCGGCACGCTCTACGACGTGCTCACCGGCACGATCACCCCGCCGTCCGACCGGCCGGTGGTCTTCTCCCCGTTCGGCCTCGGCGTGCTCGACATGGCCGTCGCCAAGCACGTCTACGACCGCGTCCTCGCGGCCGGGCAGCTGCACACCGTCCCGGACTTCTTCCACGAGCTCAAGCGCTACGGCTGAGCCCTCCCCACCCTGCCCCAGAGGCCCGCCCGCGCTCCCGGCGCCGGCGGGCCTCCGGCCTTTCCCGCCGCCCCGCCCCCTCCGCTGACGGCCAACTGACGGCACGCTGACCGAACGGCCCCACGGCCCCCCGACGCCTTGTCCGTGCCATGGACGGCCGCCCAGAATCACCCGCATGAGATCCTTTGCCAACCTGGCCGAATTCACCGGGGCGACCGGGGAGCACCTCGGCTACAGCGAATGGCTCGACGTCACCCAGCACAGCGTCGACCAGTTCGCCGACGCCACCGGCGACCTCCAGTGGATCCACGTGGACCCGGAGCGCGCCGCCACCGGCCCGTTCGGCGGGACCATCGTCCACGGCTACATGACGCTCGGCCTGCTGCCCGCGATGATGCGCGCGATCTTCGAGATCCACAACGTCAAACTGGGCGTCAACTTCGGCCTGGACAAGGTCCGCTTCCCCCGCCCGATCCCGGTCGGCGCCCGGGTCCGCGGCGGCGCCAAGGTCACCAGCGTCCGCGAGACCCCGATGGGCCACCTGGCCGCGGTCCGGATGACGGTGGAGGTCGAGGGCCAGCAGCACGCGGCCTGCGTGGCGGACACCCTGTCCCTCTTCGTCGCCGCCCCCGACACCGCCGAGGGCGGCTCGGACGGCTTCTGAGCCCGCCCGCCGACGTCACCGCCGCCGCCAGGTAGAAGAACCTCCCCCTCCGGTCGTGCAAGAGGGGGGTTATTACTACCGATTCCGGCACGCCGTCCCCGCCAGAATGGTCACACGGCCACCACGGCCGCGGCACAGCGAACGGCACAGAGAGGAGCGGGTCATGGACCGCACGATGAAGCTCGGGGGAAGCCCCTCGGCGGTCGAGATCAGGGGATTCTCCGTCCCCGCCGGATTCACCGGGCTGCGGCGGGCACTGGCCCTCTGCTGGATGTCCGTCGCGGCCTTCGGACGCTCGCTCGGGGTCACCGGCGCGATCTCCCTCGTCGGCCCCGGCCTCGGCCTGGTGCCGCGGGCCATGGAGCGCGTCCGGGCACTGGCCGCCCGCCAGCGCGGCCTGTCCGAGCGCTGGTCCGGCGTGCAGATCCCCGGCCCGCCCAGCGGCCTGCCGGCCGCCCCCGAGGGCGCCTCGGGGGCCGTCGCCCGCTACCGCTGGATCATGAGCGACCCGCAGACCAAGCGGGAGTTCACCTGGGTGCTCACCGACCCGATCGCCGGCGGCTTCCTCGCCTTCATGCCGATCGCCGTCCTGCTCAGCGGCTTCTGGGGCATCTTCCTGGCCTTCTTCGGCGTCCCGCTGTCGACCCAGTGGGACGGCCTCTGGTACCAGTTCATCCCGATCGACGGCCAGGCCACCGCGGTGCTGGCCGGCGTCCTCGGCGTCCTGCAACTGCCGCTGGCCCTGTGGATGGCCCCCCGCGCCGTCCGCAAGCACGCCCTGTACACCCACTCCATGCTCGCCCCCAGCGAGCAGGAACTGATGGCCAGCCGGATCCAGCACCTCACCACCACCCGCAGCACCGCCGTCGACACCCAGATGGCCGAGATCCGGCGGATCGAACGCGACCTGCACGACGGCGCCCAGGCCCGTCTGGTCGCGATGGGCATGACCCTGGACGCCGCCGAACACCTGCTGGAGACCAACCCCGAGGCCGTCCGGGCCCTGCTCATCGAGGCCCGCCAGTCCTCCTCCAAGGCCCTGGAGGAGATCCGCAACCTGGTCCGCGGCATCCACCCGCCGGTCCTCGCCGACCGCGGACTCGCCGACGCGGTGCGGGCGCTGGCCATGGTCTGCCCGGTCCCCACCGAGGTCGTCGTCGACCTCCCCGGCCGCCCCGAGATGCCCGTCGAGTCCGCCGCCTACTTCGCGATCTCGGAGATCCTCACCAACGTCGCCAAGCACTCCGGCGCCGACCGGGCCTGGATCGACATCCGTTACGATCACGGCATGCTGCGCATCACCGTGACCGACAGCGGCCGCGGCGGCGCCGACGCCACCCGGGGCACCGGCCTGCGCGGCATCGAGCGACGACTCAGCACGTTCGACGGGGTCCTGGCCGTGAACAGCCCCGTCAACGGCCCGACCATGGTGACGATGGAGCTTCCGTGCGTATTGTCCTCGCCGAAGACCACTTCCTCCTGAGGGACGGCCTGATCCGCCTCCTCCAGGCCTACGGACACGAGGTGGTGGCCGCCGTCGACAACGGCGCCGACCTCCTCGCAGCCCTCACCGAGCAGCAGCCGGACGTCGCGGTCGTCGACGTCCGGCTTCCGCCGAACTTCACCGACGAGGGCCTGCGCGCCGTCCTCACCGCCCGCCGCACCATGCCCGACCTCCCGGTCCTGCTCCTCTCCCAGTACGTCGAACCGCTCTACGCCCGCGAACTCCTCGCCAGCGGCGGCCGCGGCGTCGGCTACATGCTCAAGGACCGCGTCACCAACGGCTCCCAGTTCCTCGACTCGATCCGCCGCGTCGCCGACGGCGGCACCGCGATGGACCCCGACGTCATCTCCCAGCTCCTCGTCCGCAAGGAACGCGACGAGAACGTCGGCAGCCTCACCGACCGCGAACGCGAAGTCCTCGAATGGCTCGCCCAGGGCCGCTCCAACGCCGGCATCGCCCAGGGCCTCTTCATCACCGAGAAGGCCGTCGCCAAGCACATCAGCAACATCTTCACCAAGCTCGGCCTCCTCCCCACCGACGGCGACAACCGCCGCGTCCTCGCCGTCCTCGCCTACCTCGACCAGTAACCCGCCCCACCCCGCCCACGCAAAAGCCCCAGGTCATAAACCACATGACCTGGGGCTTCCGTCTTCCCGAGCCGCCTGCGGAATTCGAACCCGCGACCTACGCATGACGGGCCCGAAAGTGATCATGACGGCTACTGCCGCCATCTTCATCAGATCACCGTCGACGGCGAATGCTTGCTCAGGTAGCTCTTGAACGTCCTACGGATTTCCCCTTGGAGGTAGCCCGCTTGGGGCGAGTTGGGCACCACATCACGCTCGAAGCCTCTCCCACGGGCATCGAGGTATCGCACGATGCTGGAGGAGCCAATGTTGGAGACGAAGAGTTCGCCCTGAGTCCGGATATCAGCCCGGAGCCCCTCGAAGTTCCGGGCAAGCCCGATCCCGAGGTTCGAGAGGTAGTACTTGCACTCGACGATGAGCACGCACGTACTCCCGCGTGGCGCGATCTGTTGCGCACGACTCAGCGCAGCCTCGTCGGCCGGCAGTACAAGCACGTCGCATTCGTGCAGGACACCAGACGTTCCTTGCACATAGACCCCGAGGTGGACCTCAAGGGCCGGAGCACCGTCAAACTCGATAACGGCATGAGTGAATGGGTGGCTGTTGGCGTAGAGCTGACCAGGGCCGGTGCGGAAAAGGAGACTGCCGACCTTCGACCCGCCCACGTCCTCGTAGGTGACGGTGGCCCCGTGCCGACTCGCAGTACCGACGATCAGCGAGAAGACGTACCCCTCGTAGACGTCCGACAGCTTGGATGCCGCGTCGTAAGACACCGTACCTGCGCCCAGCAGACTCTTGATCTCACCGATCAGCTGGTCGACCTTGCTCAACTGCGCACCCCGTCTGTTACGTCGTCGAAGAGAAGGCTGACGCTTTCGCGCCGCTCCGCCGCCACTCGGTTGGCCACGATGGTGGATTGTGAGCGGCGAGGCCTGGTGCTCTCGTCAGGCTCGAATACGACGCCCTGGATGACGCTGCGACTTCCCGTATCGCTGTCCGGTACGGACTGGAGCACCTTCAGGGTCTCCCCTTCGATCTCAGGCAACTCGACGAAAAGCCGCTTCAGAGCATCGAGAAGGAGCAACACACGCTCCTCTTCGGTCATGGGCCGGGTGGTGATGACGAGCGTCCCCCGCTTACGCGAGGCCTCGAATTCGGCAGAGCCCAGCTCACGACGGTCCAAGACCTGGTATCGGGCCGCCTCAGCCGCTGGGCTGGTCGGCTGGCGGTCCTCTCCGCGGCGGTGAGGGCGCCGCCGGAGGATCTTCTCCTCGGGCACGCCCGCCGCAATCGCGTCATCGACGTCGTCAAGGACCCACTGCAAGTCGGTGCCGGACAGCGCCTCCCGGAGTTCCCGTTCTACGCGCCGCAGTTCGAACTGGTTCACGCCCCTCCTCTGGTGTGCCATCCACAATGAAGCAGCCAGAGAACCCTACTTGCAGCAACCGACAACCGGAGGGGAGCACAACTTGGCGAAGCGTGGGGCGGCCACCTGGTCGATCTCCTCGGCAAGGTTCCTCTCCGTGACGGTGAGACCGGACGGTGCGTGGTCATGGATGATCCGCGACAGGACACCCACGTGGTCGTCATCCAGCACGACAACGGCTTCGTTGGGGTGCTTCTCAGCGTCCACGACAGCACGAGCGACCCGAAGTGCTTCGGACAGGAAGTCCAGTGCATCCTGGGCGTTCTGGATGATCCGGTCCCGCAGCTGCCTTATCCGCTCCGCGAGGGCGGTGTACTTCGCGGATTCTGGTTCGACGCCCTTGTCGAGGGCAGCCTTGATCCGGTCCAGAATCTCCGCCGCGGACGGCGGCTTCTCGTCCTCCCTAGGTCCTTGCCGGCGTCAGCGAACTTGTGGACGGTCGTGGAGATGACACCGCCCACGTCGTCGGCCAGCAGGGAGTGCAACGCTTGGCTGGTGGCGGGCCGATGGAAGTAGGAGTCGCCCATAGCGGAGGTACAGGCCTTGGAGGTCTGTCGGACGAGCTGGGTCCGGTCCGAAAGCAGGATGATCGTGGGTGACTCGGTGCGGGCGTCGGCCAGCAGCAGCGAGGCGGCGAACACCATCAGCAGCGTCTTGCCGGAACCCTGGTGATGCCAGATCAGGAGAAGTGACCAGACAACCTTCCCGGAGGCTGCGGTCAGGTAGTAACCCCAGCGATTGGCCATCTCGCTCACCAGGAACAACCCGCGTCCGCCGGTGGCGTCCACTCCCACCTCTCGCCGTACTGGCGGTCGGGGATCGCGGTCTCCGACTTGGACGAGCAGGCCGACGCCGGTGACCGATCCCAACCCGCCCGTCACCACCGACACCGACGACGGGGCCGCCGTGCTCGACGCCGTCGAGGCCTTCCACCTCCGCTTCAAGCCATACCCACCTGCTCGACACCTTCGAGTCCACCCCGCGCATCGCGTTCCTCTCCCCGGAGCCCGGATCGGGCAAGACCCGTGCGCTGGAGATCGTAAGGACGCTCGCCCCGCGCCCGATGCTCACCACCGACGTCAGCCCCGCCGCGCTGTTCCGGTCCGTCTGTGACCCCGACGCCCGGCCCACGGTGCTGTTCGACGAGACCACCTTCGGCCCCAAGGCCGCCGGGAACGACGACCTGCGCGGCCTCCGACCCGTGAGGCCGCCAGGCGAATGGGCAACGCGCTCTGGCCCCACCCGGCCGGAACTGAGACCACAACTGAGACCGCGAACACGCGGGCGGCCCGCGCGCGACGGCGGCGGCGGATGCAGTAAAGGCAAAAGCCCCAGGTCACGGCGAGTGAGTCCTGGGGCTTCTACAGAGCCGCCTGCGGGATTCGAACCCGCGACCTACGCATTACGAGTGCGTTGCTCTGGCCAGCTGAGCTAAGGCGGCACCGTTGTCACGCGTGGTGGCAACGCGGGCCAGTCTACACAGGTTTCGAGGGTGATCCACACCCGGTTGGCGGGGGTGGGGGTCAGGCGGAGGAGACGGCGAGTTTGGCGGCGAAGCCGGCGAAGAGGACGGCGACGCCGCTGGTGAGGGTGGCGGAGAGGCGCCTGCGGCGGCGGAAGGTGGCGGCGAGGGTGGTGCCGGCGAAGATCAGCAGGGAGAGGTAGAGCACGCTGAAGGTCTGGAGGATGCCGCCGAGCAGGCCGAAGGAGAGGGCCGGCTGACCGTAGGCCGGGTCGACGAACTGGGTGAAGAAGGAGAGCAGGAAGAGGATCGCCTTCGGGTTCAGCAGGCTGATCACCAGGGCGCGGCGGAACGGGCGCTCGACGGGTTCGGCGGTGGCGGCGGGGTTGTCGGGGTTGTCGGGGTTGTCGGCGGTCCGGCGTTCGCGCCAGAGCTGGCGGGCGGCGCGGAGCATGCCGTAGCCGATCCAGAGCAGGTAGGCGGCGCCGCCGAGCTTGACCACGGCGAAGACGGCCGGGTTGGCCTTGAGGAGGGAGGCGGCGCCCAGCGAGGTGAGGCTGATCAGGGTGAGGTCGCCGACGAAGACGCCGGCGGCGGCCTGGTAGCCGGTCCGGATGCCCTTGCGGGCGGCGACGGACAGCACGTACAGGGAGTTGGGGCCGGGCAGTAGGACGATGACGAGGGCGCCGAGGACGTACGTCGCCAGGTCGTTGACTCCGAGCACGGTGCGCTCCGGGGAGGGGAGGGGATGAGGGCGGGGGGCGCTCATCGTAACGTCGCACCGGCGGTCGGTTGAAGCGGAAACCATCCCGCCTACCGGGCGCAGCGCTTGCCCGGCTCCGGTGCCTCGCCCGCCAGCAGGTAGCGGTTGACCACGCCGTCCACGCAGGCGTCGTGGTGCCCGTACGCGGTGTGGCCGTCCCCGTCGTAGGTGAGCAGGCGTCCGGACTCCAGTTGCCCGGCCAGCGCCTGGGCCCACGCGTACGGGGTGGCCGGGTCGCGGGTGGTGCCGACGACGACGATGGGGGCGGCGCCGGCGGCCCGGATGGTGTGCGCCGTGCCGGTGGCCCGGACCGGCCAGTAGGTGCAGGCCAGCGCCATCCACGCCATGTCGCGGCCGAAGTGCGGCGAGGCCTGTTCGAAGTCCGGCACGGCGCGCTGGACGTCCTCCGGCCCGGCGAACGGGGCGGGCAGGTCGAGGCAGTTCACCGCCGTGTTGGCGAACATCAGGTTGGGGTACGAGCCGTCCGTCTCGCGCCCGTAGTAGGAGTCGGAGAGCCTCAGCAGGCTGGTGCCGTCGCCGGCCTTGGCATCGGTGAGCGCGGTGCGCAGTTTGGGCCAGAGGAAGTCGGCGTACATGGCCTGGATGACGCCGGTGGTCGCCTGGGCCGCGGTGAGTCGGCGGCCGTGGTCGGTGCTGGGCAGCGGGTCGGCCTGGACGGTGGCGAGCAGGGCGGTGAGCTGATCGCCGATCTGCTGTTCGGTGCGGCCGAGCGGGCAGTCCTCGTGCTTGGCGCAGTCCTTGGCGAAGGCGGCCCAGGCGGTCTCGAAGCCGCCGGCCTGGGTGCGGTTGCCGGTGACCGAGTCGAGCGACGGGTCCACCGCGCCGTCCAGCACCAGCCGCCCGACCCGGCCGGGGAAGAGCCCCGCGTAGGTGGCGCCGAGGAAGGTGCCGTAGGACTTGCCGACGTAGTTCAGCCGCTCGTCGCCGAGCAGGGCGCGCAGCACGTCCATGTCGCGGGCGGCCTCGACGGTGCCGAGGTGGCCGAGCGCCGCCCCGGCGCGCTGCCGGCAGCCCTCCGCGAACTCCTTGTCGGCGGCGATCAGCGCGTCGATTCCGTGCTGGTCGCCGGGGGTGAGGTCGACGGCGGTGTAGGCGTCCATCCGGTCGCCGCTCAGGCAGGTGACCGGGTTGCTGCGGCCGACTCCGCGCGGGTCGAGGCCGACCAGGTCGTACCGAGCGCGCACGCCGCTGTCGTACGTCCGGGCGGCGGCCTCCAGGTACTCGACCGCCGAGCCGCCGGGCCCGCCGGGGTTGAGCAGCAGCGAGCCGAGCCGGCCGCCCCCGCCCCCCTCCTCGGAACCCGAGCCCGAGCCCGCTGGGACGGCGGTGGCGCGGGCCGCCACCAGGGTGAGGTCGCCGTCGCCGGGCCGGTCGTAGTCCAGCGGCACCCGGAAGGCGGTGCACTCGAACCCGCCGTCGCACGGCTGCCAGTCGAGCCGCTGCGCGTAGTACGGGGCCAGCCCGGCCGGGACGGCGGCGGGCAGCGGCTCCAGCGGCGTGACCCCGGGCGGGGCCGGGGTGGACGGCTCCACGGCCCCGGCCGCGTTCGACGAGGCCGCCCCGGCGGGACCGGACGGCCCGCCGCCCCCCACCCCGGACGAACCCGATGAACCCGATGAACCCGACGAACCCGCACCGCACCCGCCCACCAGCAGCCCGACGGCGAGCGCCGCGGCCAGTACTCGCCCGGTGGCCCTCATCCGACCCCTCGCGATCATCCGAGCCCTCTCGATCGTCACCCCGGGTCGTCGCCCGGCGACCCGCCTCGCATTGCACCACAGCGCGCCGCCCGGCACCCGCCACGGGCACCGGGCGGCGACGCCCCGTCCACACCGGGTCAGGACGCCTTGGCCAGCGCGTCGGCCAGGTACTGCGCCGCCTGCCGGACGAGCCGCATCCGCTCCCGGTCGGGGGTGTAGTCCTGCACGTTGTCGGAGATCTTCACTTCGGCCTTGGCCGCCGGTCCGGCCCCGGCCTGGAGCGCGGCCTGGAGCTTGCGGGCCGTGTCCAGCCCGGCCGTGTCGGCCTTGGCGGCGGCCAGCAGGAGCTTCGCCGCGCTGCCGGCCGGGGCCTCGGCGCCGGCCTGGGTGAGCGCGGCGGCGTCGTAGCGGCCGGACACCGCGGCGGCCGCGCCGTACAGGTCGGGGCGGGACAGCCCGGCGGCGGCCGCGCACGGCGCACCGCCCTCGACGCCGAGGGTGCCCCAGGAGGCCGGGCCGGGCGCCAGGATGCGGAACGAGGCGGCGATGGCGGCGCGCAGCGTCTCGTCGTCGGCGACGGCGGCCGGCGCGGCGGCGACCAGGTCGCAGGGGTGCGCGGTGCCGTTCGGCGCCTCGGGGGCGACCAGGATGAAGGGGCGCGCGCGACCGGTCTGCAGGGCCGCGGTGAGGCCCTCGAAGACGTCCGGGACCTCGGCGTCGGCGGTCTTGCGCGGGGTGGCCGCCTGCATCACGACGACCGGGAAGCGCGCGTTCGGCTCCTTGGCGTACTGCGGCGGCAGCCAGACCCGGACGGTGCGCGGCTGCCCGTCCGGGCCGGGCACGGCGGACTGCAGCAGTTCGCCGCCGCCCGGCTGACCGACGCCGTCGAAGTGGCTCACGGCGGCCGCCGGGGCGCCGGAGGCTGCGGCCGGCTCCGCCACGACAGGCGGCGCCGGCTGCTGCCGGACCGCCGGTCCCCCGCCAGGGCCCGCACCCGCCGCGCCGACCATCGACTCGGCCCGGTCCGATTCCTGACCGCGGGGGGTCAGGCCGCCGAACGCCCCGAGCGCCGTGAGCAGCGTCAGCGCGGTGACGCAGACCCCGCAGATCATCGCTCCGGCCGCCCGCACCAGCATCGGCCAGCGTTCACCGGCCAGTTCGTAGGTCGCGGCGGCGCGCAGGTCGCGCCAGCGCTGGAGCGCGCCGCGGGCCAGCCAGATCCCGCCCAGCGCGGCCATCAGCAGGGGGATGACGAGGAGCGAACGAACCATGGGACGCACCGCCTCGGGAGGAGGGCCGACGCCGGACGGGACCCGGTGCCGTACGGGGGCGACGGCCCCGGCACCGGGGCACAGTCGGCCCCCAGCGTGCACAACGGGCGGACGGTCGCACGCGGGTGTGCCCGGCGCGTATCGATCGTTCACTCGAAGGTGGGACAACGGGACGGCTCCGGGAGGCCTACGCCGGACGCCCGGCCCCACGGTCCCACCCCGAACGGCCCAGCGGCCCAGCGGGCCGGCGGGTCGGCAGGTCGGCGGGTCGGCAGGTCGGCGCAGCTCAGCCCGCGCGCAGCGCCACCGTCATCGCCTCGACGGCGAGCAGCGGGTCCACGTTGCGGTCCAGCGCCCGCCGGCAGGCGAGCACCGCCTCGATCCGGCGCAGCGTGCCCTCCGGCGGGCCGTCCTGCGCGACCCGGTTCAGGGCCTGCCGCTGGTCCTCGTTGGCGAGGGTGCCGCTGGAGCCGAGCTGGAGCGCGAGCACGTCCCGGTAGAAGCCGAGCAGGTCGAGCAGCGCGACGCCGAGGGTCTCCCGGCGGGTGCGGGTGGCCCGGCTCTTCTGCCGCTTCTCCAGCTCCTTGACCGCCCCGGCCATGCCGCGCGGCGCCTTGCTGCCCTCGGCGGCGCCGTAGGCGGCCTTCAGGTCGTCGGTCTCCTTGGCGTCCTGGGTCTCGGCGAGCGCCTCGGCGTCGGCCTTGGCGGTGTCGACGAGACGCTGGGCGGCGGCCAGGCAGCCGCCGATGTCGCCGACCTCCAGCGGGATCCGCAGCACCTCGGCGCGGCGGGTGCGGGCCTGGTCGTCGACGGCGAGGCGGCGCGCGCGCTCGACGTCGCCCTGCCCGGCGAGTGCGGCCAGCCGGGCCGTCTCCGGGTCGACGCCGTCGCGGCGGACCAGCATGTCGGCGACGGCCTCGGCGGCGGGCGTGCGCAGGACGAGCAGGCGGCAGCGCGAGCGGATGGTCGGCAGCACGTCCTGGACGGAGGGGGCGCAGAGCAGCCAGACGGTGCGCGGGGAGGGCTCCTCCACGCCCTTGAGCAGCGCGTTCGCGGCGGCCTCGGTGAGCCGGTGGGCGGCGTCGACCAGGATCACCGACCAGCGGCCGCCGGTCGGGTAGCTGGAGGCGCGCAGCACGAGCTCGCGCATGTCGCCGACGCCGATGGACAGGCCGTCGGTCCGGACGTACTTGACGTCGGCGTGGCTGCCGGCCAGCACGGTGTGGCAGCCGTCGCAGAACCCGCAGCCGGGCGTACCGCCGAGCGCGAGGTCCGGGCTGGTGCACTGGAGGGCCGCGGCGAACGCGCGCGCGGCGGTGACCTGCCCGGCCCCGGGCGGGCCGGTGAACAGCCAGGCGTGCGTCATCAGGGAGGCGTTCCCGCCCGGCTGCGGGCCGGCTCCGCGGCCGGCCGCGATCGTCGCCCCGGCCGACCGGGCGGCGGCGGTCAGCTGCTCGACCACCCGCTCCTGGCCCACCAGGTCGTCCCAGACGGCCACTGCTGCTCCCAAGCTCCGTACGGCAGCGCTCCCGGCGCCTCTTCCCCGCCGTCGAGCATACGTGTCCGCTCCGACAGCCACGGCGCCCTCCGGGGCGCCCACCACCGAAAGGAGGCGCCCCACCGCCGAAGGCGACGGGCGGCGCCGCCGGGGCTCTCCACCCCGACGACGCCGCCCGTCGTCCGTACCGCTGTCCTACCGTCGTCCGTACCGCCTTACGCCCGAGGCCAGCCCCGGCCGCCCCTCAGCCCCGACGGCCCCAGCGACGGCCCTTGCCCTTGCCGCCGCCCTCGCCGACCCCGCCCTCGCCGACCCCGCCCTGGTCGCCCCCGGGGGCGGGCCGGTCCTGGCCGCCACGCGGGTCCTGCGGGGCCGGGCCGCCGTGATTCCAGCGCGCCCACTCGTCACGCGAGCCGAGCAGGGTGTCGGTGAGGCTCGGCAGGTCGTCCATCGGCGTCTCCTCGGCCCACTCCGGCCGGGGTCGCTCGGCGGTGGCCTGCGACTCGTCGGCGGGCTGCGGCTCGTCGCCGACCACCGGCAGCTCGCGGGTGCTGTCCACCGGCTCCTCGCGCCACAGCCCCGGCGGCACCCGGTCCTCGGTACGGCCCGCCTCGGTACGACCCGCCCCCGCACGGCCCGGCTCCACCCGGCCCGGTGCCGGACGCTCCGACAGAGAACGCTCCGACACAGAACGCCCCGGCGCCGGACGCCCCGGCTCGATCCGCGGCAGCACCGCGGTCCGGTCCGCCTCCTCCGTGACCTTCGGCAGCACGGCCGTCTCGTCCACGGCGGTCGGCGGGACGACCGGCAGCTGGGCGGTCGCGTCGGCGGCCTCCGCCGCCCGGACGGCCGCCTGGCTGTCCCGCAGCGACAGCTCCCGCGTCGCCTCGTCGGTGCCGCCGGGCCCGGGAGTGCCCACGGGCCCCGCCCCCGGGACGTCCCGGACGGCCCGCAGCTCGGTGGTCACGGCATCCCCGGGAACCGAACCAGCGGCCGGACCGGCAGCCTGACCAGCAGCCGAGCCCGAGGCCGAACCCGCCGAACCCGCCGAACCCGCCGAACCCGCCAGGCCGGCCGTACCCGCCGCCGCCCGATCCGCCGCCGTCTGCGCCGCCGCAGCCGCGGCCGCGAGCGCGGCGGCCTGCGCCAGCCGGGCCTCCTCGGCCCGCTGCAGCGCCTCCTCCGCCCGGCGGCGCTGCTCCTCGCGCTGGAGCTCCCGCTGCCGCTGCAGCTCCGCCTGGGCGGCCGCCTCGTCGGCGAGGCGCTTGCGCTCGGCGGCCTCCGCGGCCAGCCGGGCTTCCTCCTCGGCCTTCCGCTTGGCCTCCTCCTCGGCGCGGCGGCGGGCTTCCTCCTCCGCCCGGCGGCGGGCCTCCTCCTCGGCCTTGCGCCGGGCCTCGGCGGCGGCCCGTTCGGCCTCCTCCTTGGCCAGCCGCTCCTGCTCGGCCTGTTCGGCCCGCAGCTGCGCCAGCACTTCCTGCCGCTTGCGCTCGGCGGCCTCTGCCTCGGCCTTCTTGCGGGCCTCCTCGGCGGCGCGGCGCTCGGCCTCTTCGCGGGCGAGCCGCTCCTGCTCGGCGCGGGCGTCCTTCTCCTGCTCGGAGAGCGGCAGCTCGCGGTCGAGCCGGTGCCGGATGGCGGTGGTGACGAAGCCGGGGGCCTGGCTGCCGTCGACGACCAGGTAGCGCGCCGGGTCGGCGGCCGCGAGGGCGAGGAAGCCGGCCCGGACCCGCTGGTGGAACTCGGTGGGCTCGGACTCCAGCCGGTCGAGCGCCTCGGTGAAGCGCTCCCGGGCCCTGGTCGGGTCGACATCCAGGACGACGGTCAGGTCGGGGAGCAGCCCGCCGGTCGCCCAGCGGGAGATCCGGGCGACCTCGGTGGCGGCCAGGTCGCGTCCGGCGCCCTGGTAGGCGATGGAGGAGTCCATGTACCGGTCGGTGATCACCACGGCGCCGCGGGCGAGGGCCGGCCGGATGACGTTCTCGACGTGCTCGGCCCGGTCGGCGGCGTAGATCAGCGCCTCGGCGCGGTGCGACAGGCCGGTGTTGCCGACGTCCAGGACGAGGCCGCGCAGCCGCTGGCCGACCGGGCTGCCGCCGGGCTCGCGGGTGAGCACGACCTCGTGCCCCTTGCCGCGGATCCACTCGGCGAGCGCCTGGGCCTGGGTGGACTTGCCGGCGCCGTCGCCGCCCTCCAGGGCGATGAAGAAGCCGGTGCCGGCGCCCTGGCGCGGGGCCGGGCCGACGGCGCCGCGCACCGCGTCGACCAGGTCCCGGCCGAAGGGCGCGGTGCCGCGCCGGTCGTCGGTCCGCAGCAGGACGACGGCGGCGAGGACCAGCGTGAGCAGCCCCGAGGTGGCGACGGCCAGGGCCGCGCCGCCGTGGATGAAGGTGAACGAGCCGGGCTCGACCGTGCCGTACTCGACGTCCCCGTACGCCGCGGCGATCAGCGGGACGACGACCAGCGCGGCGCCGACCACGACCCGCAGCACCGCGTACAGGTGCTCGGTGACCTTCGGCAGCCGGGCCTCCTCGACCTCCTGGCCGAGCAGGGTGCGCCCGGCGGAGACGACGATCCCGGCGGTGAGGCCGGCCAGCACGATGAGGGCCAGGACGAGGACGAAGTCCAGCACCAGCCCGGCCAGGATCAGCGCCACACCCTCGGTGAGCAGCGCCAGCGCGAGCAGGCGGCGGCGGGAGAGCGCGGGCAGCGTGGCCCGGGTGAGCCGGGAGCCGAGGGCGGGCGCCGCAGTGGCGGCGAGGACCAGCAGGCCGTAGCCGATCGGCCCGGCCCGGTGTTCGGCGGCGGTGAGCAGCGCGAGCGCGGCGACGCCGGCCATCGAGGCGTACCCGGCGGCGACGGCGAAGGTGAAGTACGGGGCGCTGCCGGTGCGGCCCTTGCTCAGCGCGGGGCCGGGCGTGGCGTCGGTGGGGGCGCGCAGGCCCTGCAGCGGCGAGTGCGGGGCGACGGCCACCGGGCCGACGGGCAGCTGCTGGAGGTAGTCGCGAGCAGCCGAGGCGGCGAACAGGCCGGCCGCGCCGAGCGCGGCGAAGGTGACCTGGTGGGCCCGGAGCCAGTCCGAGCCGAGAGCGGCGCCGATGTTGTTCAGCAGGGTGAGGGCGACCAGGCCGGCGGCCGCGAGCGGCAGGGTGGCCCAGCCGGTGAAGCGGTCGATGCTCCGGACGGTGTCCAGGTGGGCGGCGGCGGGCCGCTGCTCGGCGGCGGGGGCGTACGGATCGGCGGGCGGCAGCAGGCCGGGGACGGCGGCGTCCTTGGCGATCCCCCGGACCCGCTCGGCGGCACCGGTGACGAACACGGTGGCGAGCAGGACGTAGGCGGCGGCGCCGGAGGGCTTCGGGCCGGAGCCCAGCCAGACGGTCCACCAGGGGGCGAGGCCGATCAGCAGGGCGCACAGCGCGTCGGCGCCGAACAGCGTCCAGCGCCGGTCCAGCCGGCCGGCGACCAGTCGGTGCACCGGTCCGAGCAGCGCGACGCCGACCAGCCCGGTGGCCGCCAGCCGGACGGCGAGGACCGCCGTGACGGCGAAGGCGAGGCTGCGCGGCAAGGCGCCGAACTGGCCGCCGAGGGCGACGGCGATCACGGTGAGCGCGAGCAGCACCAGCAGGCCGAGCCGGTCGGCGGTGCCGCCGATCAGCTGGGTGGTCCACAGGCGCCGGTAGGGGCGCGTCCGCAGCAGCGCGCGAGCCCGGTCGACCGGGGTCCCGGCTGGCGCGACCTCGGGCAACCCGGACGTGGCGTCGCGGGCGGCCGGGGCGGCGCTGGGGGTGGGCTGCTCCTCGCTCGTCATACGGTCAGCGTAGCGGGCTGGGGTTGACCGGAATGAGATGAACGGGGTTCCGGATCCCGCTCATCACCGGGTTGTGACGTTCCGCGCACACCGTCCGACCGGCCTCGGGCCCGCGTCCCCGGGGTGGGGTCGCGGGCCCGTAAGCACTGGCGGGGCACTGGCGAAGGTGCCGGCGAAGGCACTGGCAGCGGCACCGACGGAGCCCCTGCCGGAGGATCCGGAGGAGATCAGCCCTCGTCGGTGGCCGCGGCCTTCCCGACGGCGGTCTTCTTGGCCGCCGTCTTCTTCGCCGCGGTCGCCTTCGTCGCCGTCGCCTTCGTCGCGGTCTTCTTGGCGGCGGTCTTCTTCGCGGCCGCGGTCTTGGTGGCCGTGGTCTTGGTCGCCGTCGCCTTCTTGGCGGTCGCCTTCTTGGCCGGGGCCTTCTTCGCCGTCTTCTTCACCGGCCCGCGCGCCCGCTTCTCGGCGAGCAGCTCGTAGCCGCGCTCCGGCGTGATGGTCTCGACCTCGTCGTCCTTGCGGAGCGTGGCGTTGGTCTCGCCGTCGGTCACGTACGGTCCGAAGCGGCCGTCCTTGACCACGACGGGACGCTCGCTGACCGGGTCGGTGCCCAGCTCCTTGAGCGGCGGGGCGGCGGCGGCCCGGCCGCGCTGCTTGGGCTGGGCGTAGATGGCCAGGGCCTCCTCCAGGGTGACCGTGAACATCTGCTCCTCGTCGGTGAGCGAGCGGGAGTCGGTGCCGCGCTTGAGGTACGGGCCGTAGCGGCCGTTCTGCGCGGTGATCTCCACGCCCTCGGCGTCGGCGCCGACCACGCGCGGCAGCGAGAGCAGCCGCAGCGCGTCCTCCAGGGTGACGGCGTCCAGCGACATCGTCTTCAGCAGCGAGGCGGTGCGCGGCTTGACCGCGTTCTTGCCGGTCTTGGGCGTGCCCTCGGGCAGGATCTCGGTCACGTAGGGGCCGTAGCGGCCGTCCTTGGCGACCAGCATGTTGCCGCTGACCGGGTCCGGGCCGAGCTCGAAGTCGCCGCTGGGCTTGGCCAGCAGTTCCTCGGCCAGCTCGACGGTGAGCTCGTCCGGCGGCAGCTCGTCGGGGATGTCGGCGCGCTGGCCGGGCTCGCCCTCGACGTCGGAGGCGCGCTCGACGTACGGGCCGTAGCGGCCGACCCGCAGGGTGATGTCGTCGCTGATCCGGAACGAGCTGATCTCCCGGGCGTCGATCGCGCCGAGGTCGGTGACCAGTTCCTTCAGGCCGCCCAGGTGGTCGCCGTCGCCGTTGCCGGCCTCGGCGGCGCCGCCGGTCGCGTGGCCGTCGCCCTCGCCGAAGTAGAAGCGCTTCAGCCACGGCACGGACTTGGCCTCGCCGGCCGCGATCCGGTCGAGGTCGTCCTCCATCTTGGCGGTGAAGTCGTAGTCGACCAGCCGGCCGAAGTGCTTCTCCAGGAGGTTGACCACGGCGAAGGAGAGGAAGGACGGGACGAGCGCCGTCCCCTTCTTGAACACGTACCGGCGCTGGATGATCGTGTCGATGATCGACGCGTAGGTGGAGGGGCGACCGATCTCCCGGTCCTCCAGCTCCTTGACCAGCGAGGCCTCGGTGTAGCGGGCCGGCGGCTTGGTGGCGTGGCCCTCGGGGGTGAGCTGCTCGGCGGCCAGCGGGTCGCCCTCGACGACCTGCGGCAGCCGGCGCTCGCGGTCGTCCAGCTCGGCGTTCGGGTCGTCCGCGCCCTCGACGTAGGCCTTGAGGAAGCCGTGGAAGGTGATGATCTTGCCGGAGGCGGAGAACTCGACGTCACGGCCGTCCGCAGACGCGCCGCCGACCTTGACGGTCACCGACTGGCCGACCGCGTCCTTCATCTGGGAGGCGACGGTGCGCATCCAGATCAGCTCGTAGAGCCGGAAGTCGTCACCGGTCAGGCCGGTCTCGGCGGGGGTGCGGAAGCGGTCGCCGGAGGGGCGGACGGCCTCGTGCGCCTCCTGCGCGTTCTTGACCTTGCTGGCGTAGGTGCGCGGGGCGTCCGGCAGGTAGTCGGCCCCGTACAGCTGGGTGACCTGCGCGCGGGCGGCGGAGATCGCGGTCTCCGACAGCGTGGTGGAGTCGGTGCGCATATAGGTGATGAAGCCGTTCTCGTACAGCTTCTGGGCCACCTGCATGGTCCGCTTGGCGCCGAAGCCCAGCTTGCGGCTGGCCTCCTGCTGGAGCGTGGTGGTGCGGAACGGCGCGTACGGCGAGCGGCGGTAGGGCTTGGACTCGACGCTGCGGACGCTGAACGCGGTCTGCTCCAGGGCGGCGGCCAGCTGCCGGGCGGCCTGCTCGTCCAGGTGCAGCGTGTTGGCGCTGCCGGCCTTCAGTCGGCCGTCCGAGCCGAAGTCGCGGCCGGTGGCGATCCGCTTGCCGTCCACCGAGGACAGGCGGGCGCCGAGGGTCTCCGGGTTGGCCGCGTCGGCCGGGGTGCGGCCGGTACCGAAGGTGCCGACCAGGTCCCAGTACGAGGCGGTGCGGAAGGCGATCCGCTCGCGCTCGCGCTCGACCACCAGCCGGGTCGCGACGGACTGCACCCGGCCCGCCGAGAGCTTCGGCATGACCTTCTTCCACAGCACCGGCGAGACCTCGAAGCCGTAGAGGCGGTCGAGGATGCGGCGGGTCTCCTGGGCGTCGACCAGGCGCTGGTTGAGCTCGCGCGGGTTGGCCACCGCCTCCTGGATCGCCGTCTTGGTGATCTCGTGGAAGACCATCCGGTGCACCGGCACCTTGGGCTTGAGCACCTGCTGGAGGTGCCACGCGATGGCCTCGCCCTCGCGGTCCTCATCGGTGGCGAGGAAGAGCTCGTCGGACTCCGCGAGCAGCGACTTCAACTTGCTGACCTGGGACTTCTTGTCCGCGTTGACCACGTAGATGGGGGCGAAGTCGTGGTCGACGTCCACCCCGAGGCGGCGCACCTCGCCGGTGTACTTGTCCGGGACCTCCGCCGCGGTACTGGGGAGGTCGCGGATGTGCCCGACGCTCGCCTCGACGATGTAGCCGGGGCCCAGGTAGCCCTTGATCGTCTTCGCCTTGGCCGGCGACTCGACAATGACGAGTCGCTGTCCGTGCGCGGTCTCGCTGCTCGGGGACACCTTCGCTCTTCTCTCCCGGTCCTTATGTGGGCTGGTCGGCGCCGGCAGCACGGGCTGCGCTCCGCCCGACCCCTCCACCGCCCCGGGGCTGCCGCTGTACGACGACCCCACCAGCGGAGTGTGACCGTACCCCGGCCACTCTTGTCAAACGGAAGGATCCCGCGTTTTCACTTTGCCGGGCTCACCGACGCCACTCGAACGGTAACCCGATGACGGAGGTTCGCGCCCCGTGGAGGGGGGCTTCGGCGGGTTCCGGAGGATGGAATGACGGATTTCAAAATCTGTCAACGGAATATCGACGGCCCCACGGAGGGCCGCAGCGAGGCCTCCGCAGGGCGCCGGCCACCGGTTCCCGGCGAGCCCGACCGGGGTCGGCCGACCGCCCCGGATTCAGCCGTTGACCGCCACGAGCAGCCCGGCACCCGCCGCCAGACAACCCATGCCGAGCACGCTCCACAGCAGGTCGGCGACGGCTGCCCGGCGGACCTCCCCGGCCGCCAGCACCACCCGGCTCGGGCGGCGCGGGTCGTAGCAGATCCGCACCGGGGCGCCCGGAGTGAAGCGGTCCGGACGGCGCAGCGGGGTGTGTCCGCGCGGACGGGTGAGCACCAGCTCGGCGATCCGGCCAGCTCCGGCCCCTTCGGCCGGGGGCAGGACGGAGAAGGAGAGCAGCGGGGCGCTGTCGAGCTGGCCGTGCGCCTCGTCCTCGGCCACGACCGTGGCCACCGCCGACGCCCCCGAGCGGCGCATCCGGTGGCGCAGGCGCACCTCGGCGGCGCACCAGAGCAGCAGCACGCCACCGAAGAGGGCGAGCACCAGCCCGCCCACCGTCGCCGTCGTCGTGTCCACCCCTGGCCCCCGGCTCCCCAGCTCTGTCCACAGCCTGTGGACAGAGCCTCACAGCAGGGGGCCAACGCGCGGCGGCCGACCGGAGACCGCCGGACGAACCGGGGAGTACGGGAAGGTGAACCGGCGCCGACCGCCCCCGCCAGGGGCACCGCACCGAGGACGCCACGCCCGGGTGCATCACCCCGAGGACGCCGCGCCGGGTTCGTCGCGGTGCGCCGCGGGTCAGGCGCGCCGCGCCAGGTGAACCGGATCAGCCTGCCGGGCGGATGAACCCCTGCTCGGTCAGCAGCCGCAGCGACTCGGGCACCCGGTCCCGCAGCACCACCCGGTCCTCGCCGAGCAACTGCGCGATGGCGTCCACGATCTCGCCCGCCGACAGCGAACCGTCACAGACCCCGACGAAACCGGCACCCACCGTGTCCACCTTGGTGGCCCGCCGCATGCCCCGGTTGTGACGCAGGATCACGTGCTCCGGGTCCTCCGCGCCCGGCTCGCCGACCTGCTCCTGGACCACCTCGTCGGCCAGCACGTAACGGGTCGCGAGCAGGCCCGCGTCGTCGTGCGAACGCAGGAAGTCCTGCCGGTCGAACCACTCCTCGATGTGCGGGCCCAGCGGCTGCTCCACCGGGTGCGGCCACTCCTCCACCCGGACGGTCGGGCGCTCCGCGCCGCTCGCCCGCAGGGTGATCCAGCCCATGCCGATACCATCGACCCGGCCCGCCTCGAAGGCGTCCAGCCACTCGCCGTACCGGGCCTGGTAGTCGCCGCCCGGACCGCGGTGATCGCCGCCGTCCCGCAGCCACAACTCGGCGTACTGGGCGACGTCCTGGACCTCCCGCTGGACGATCCAGGCGTCCAGCCCGGTGCCCGCCACCCAGCCGGCCAGCCGCTCGTGCCAGTCCTCGCCCTTGACGTGCTGCCAGTTGGCGAGCAACTGGCAGTAGCCGCCCGGCTCCAGGTGGTCGGCGGCCGAGCGGACCAGGCTGCGGCACAGGTCGTCGCCGGCCATGCCGCCGTCGCGGTAGGTGAACCGGCCGGTCGGCGAGATCACGAACGGCGGGTTGGAGACGATCAGGTCGAACCGGCGCTCCCCGACCGGCTCGAAGAGGCTGCCGGTGAGTGCCTCCCGCCGCTCGAAACCGGACAGCGCCAGGGTCAGCTCGGAGAAGCGCAGCGCGCGGGGGTTCAGGTCGGTGGTGGTCACCTGCCCGGCGTGCCGGGCCGCGTGCAGCGCCTGCACACCGGAACCCGAACCGAGGTCCAGCGCGGACCGGACCGGACGGCGCACGGTGATGTTGGCCAGCGTCGTCGACGCGCCGCCGACCCCGAGCACCAGGTCCTTGCGGGCCACCCCGTGCGCGGTCTCGCCGGATCCGATACCGCCCGCGCCACCCACCGCGCAGCCCAGGTCGGACACCACCCAGGCGTCCGAACTGCCCATCCCGGCCACCTCGTTGGCATACGGCCGGACGTCCACCGTCGCCCGCACCAGCTCACCGTCGGAGCGCAGCCAGCCGTCGGCCAGGCAGTCCTCGACCGGCAGCGCGGCCGCGGCCACCCGGTACGGCACCGGCTGCTGGAGCAGGAACAGCCGGACCAGCGTCTCCAGCGGGCTGCCGCCCCTGGTCGCCCGGAGCGCCGGCACGGCCTCGCTACGGGCCAACGCCGCATAGCCGGTGGGCCCGAGCAGGTCGAGGCAGCCATCGGCGGTGAACGAGGCGGCGAGCAGCGCCTCACGCAACTTGGCGAGGCGGGTCTGGTCGAGAACGGGGCTACTGATCACCCCGCCATTGTCCCCCGCCCCGGACCGGGCGGCCGCCGGGTCCGGGGCGGGTCGGGGGCCGTCTTCGAGGGCGGGTCGGGGCAGGGTCGGGGGCAGGGTCGGGCACCCTCCGGACCGGCGCCGGGGCGGCCGGCCCGACGGCCCCGGGCTCAGCTCGCGCTGGGCACGGGGGTGGTCGGGGTGGTCGGCGGGGCGGCGGGCGGGCTCGCCGGGGTGGTGTCGGTGCCCGCGGAGGGGGTGGTCGACGGGCTCGCGCCATCCGTCGCGCCGGGCGCGGGCGTCCCACCGGGCGCCCCGGCGCTCGGGGTGGCGGACGCGCCGCCCGGGGCCGCGGCGGCGGGCTTGCAGCCGTCCTGCTTGGCCATGGCCGCGCCGAGGTCGCCGCGCTGCAGCTTGCCCTGCGCCTGCGTGGACAGCGAGGCCAACTGCTGGATCTGGTCCGAGATGCTGCGCAGGCCGTCCGCGAACTTCGACTGGTCGGTGTTGGTCACGGCGTCCAGCTTCTTCTGGATGTCCTGATAGCCGTCGGCCGCCTTGGTCAACTCGGCGACGGCGTCCTTCTGCAGGTTCTCGCCGTCCTTCACCTTGGGCACCCCGGCCGCGGTGATGGCCGCCGCGATGTCCTGGTTGGTCTTGGCCAGCCGCCCGATGTCCGTCGAGAGCCGCTTCTGCAGCTCGGTCGGGGTCTCGCCGGTCTTCACCTGGGCGGTGTCGGCGAGCGCGGCCTGCGCCTGGACGATCGGGTCCTTGGCCGAGCCGCAGACGTTCGACGCCCAGGACTCCAGCTGCTTGCCGTTGTCGTCGCCGCCGCAGCCGACGGCGCCGAACGCGAGCAGCGCGCCGAGGACGGGTACGGCCAGCAGTCGCTTGTTCACCGGGAGGAGCCTTTCGGTTTCGGTCGTCTTCGGTCGTCGAACCTACACGGCCGATGTCCGCCGCCTGCCGACCGGTTCCCGGGCCCCGGGTTGCCCCCACCGGGTGCCCGGCCCCGCTCGGGCGCGCTCGACGCGGATCGGGCGGATCGGATCGCCGGGCCGGACGGCGCGCGGCACGCCGACCGGCGTGCCGAAGCGGACCTCTTCGCTCCCGGTGCTCACCGAGGAGCTGGTCGGCAGCTCGGCCCGGAGCGCCTCGGTGGTGGGTGCGGCCTTCAGCGTGGCGGCGGCCTGTCCGGCCTGCCTGGCCTGTCGACCGGCCGCAGAATGCGAATCCGCAGGGGCTTCCTTGTCGCGACGGGTCCGATCACCGATCGGACCCGGTCGTGCCGGAAGCAGCGAACCGCCAGATTCAACAACGTTTCAACGCGTCCCAGAGGACCGGGCCGACGCCCGGACCACCCCGGGCACGCGAGGCACGCCGAAGGCCGGGCCCTCAGACCACCACGGACTCGACCGAGACCGGCCAGCTCATCCGGATCAGGCCGCCGTCCGTGCCGTTGGTGACCTCCAGGTCCTCGACCAGGCCGGTGATCACGGCGAGGCCGAGGGTGTCCTCGTCCGGGTCCGCCCCCTCGGCGGCACCGGAGGCCGGGACGGCGGCGGGGCCGGCCTCGTCCTCGACCTCGATGAGGAAACGCTTCTCCTGGTCGGTCAACGCGACCCGGACCGTGCCACCGATGCCGCCGCGCTGGTGCAGGCCGACCGCACGGGAGCAGGCCTCACCGACCGCGAGCCGTACCTCGTCGAGCACCGACTCGTCGACCCCGGCCCGTCTCGCGACGGCCGCGGCGACCAGCCGGGCCGTTCGCACGTGCTCCGGAAGCGCGCTGAATCGAAGTTCGACGGTTGCCATCTCTCCCCTTCGGGGTGCTCCGACCAGGGCCGACGATGCGGCCCCTGCGGGCCGGCGGAACCGGCCCCGGGGCGGCCGGGAAGCACCGGGGCCCGCAGGCCCCGGCACTCCGGACGCTTGGAACGAACGGGCCGGCCTCCACGGGCACGGGCCGGCCCGGCCGCGTCAGTCGGTCGCGTTGACCGCGTCGTCCACCGAGGTGTGGATCGGGAAGACCTTGGTCAGGCCGGTGATGCGGAAAATCTTCAGGATGCGCTCCTGGTTGCAGACCAGGCGCAGCGAGCCCTCGTGGGCACGCACCCGCTTCAGACCGCCCACCAGCACACCGAGACCGGTCGAGTCGAGGAAGTCAACGCCTTCCATGTCGACGACGAGGTGGTACTTGCCGTCGTTGACGAGCTCGACCAGCTGCTCCCGCAGCTTCGGGGCGGTGTACACATCGATCTCGCCGCCAACCTCGACGACCGTACGATCGCCGACTGAACGGGTCGACAGGGACAGGTCCACGGAACCTCCAGCACCTTGCCTTGCTACGTCATGTGCGATCCTCGGCCGGCCGGCCGCCACCGCATGGTCGCGAGCCCGGGCGCGCCCAGCCACACGTGGCAAGCCTCGGCGCTGCGACCCACGGCCATCCGGCCGTCACGGCCACATTCAACCACCTGCGACCATGCCCGCACGATGGCTTACGACGATTCTCCGTCACGCCGGTGACACACTGGGTCCTCATGCCGCCCCGACACAGCCTGCCCGAGGCACTGCTCACGACCCTGTCCACCAGCCGGGGGCGGTCCGACCGGCTCACCCATACGGAGCACCTTCCCGCCCGACCTGCGCGTTATGCGCCGTGGCCCGAGTCGATCCGGCCCGAGATCGTGGCCGCCGCCCTCGCCGTCGGCGTGGAGCAGCCCTGGGCGCACCAGGCAGAAGCGATGAATCTGGCCAAAAGCGGTCAGACTGTGGTGATCGCCACAGGCACCGCCTCGGGCAAGTCGCTCGGCTACCTGGCCCCGGTCCTCAGCGACCTGCTGGACGGCACCGAGGCCCGCAACGGCCGCGGCGCCACCGCGCTCTACCTCGCCCCGACCAAGGCGCTCGCCGCCGACCAGCGCCGCCGGGCCGCCGAACTCGCCCCGCCCCGGGTCCGACCCGCCCTCTACGACGGCGACACCCCGCCCGAGGAACGCGAGTGGGTCCGCCAGTACGCCTCGTACGTGCTCACCAACCCGGACATGCTGCACCGCGGCATCCTGCCCGCCCACGCCCGCTGGGCCTCCTTCCTCAAGGTGCTGCGCTACGTGGTCGTCGACGAGTGCCACAGCTACCGGGGCGTGTTCGGCTCGCACGTCGCCCAGGTGCTCCGACGGCTGCGCCGCATCTGCGCCCGATACGGTTCGTCACCCACCTTCCTGCTCGCCTCCGCCACCACCGCCGACCCGGCCGCCACCGCCGAGCGCCTGACCGGCCTGCCCGCCCGGGCGGTCACCGAGGACGCCTCGCCGCGCGGACCGATGGTCTTCGGCCTCTGGGAGCCGCCGCTGACCGAGAACGTCGGCGAACACGGCGCGCCCGTCCGCCGCACGGCCACCGCCGAGGCCGCGCACCTGCTGACCGACCTGGTCGAGCGCCAGACCCGCACCGTCGTCTTCGTCCGCTCCCGCCGGGCCGCCGAACTCGTCGCCCTCCAGACCCAGGACCAGCTCGGCCGACCGCTCGCCGACCGGGTGGCCGCCTACCGCGGCGGCTACCTCGCCGACGAACGCCGGGCCCTGGAACGCGCGCTGCACAGCGGCCGGCTGCTCGGACTCGCCTCCACCTCCGCTCTCGAACTCGGCGTCGACGTCTCCGGCCTCGACGCCGTCCTGATGGCCGGCTACCCCGGCACCCGGGCCTCGCTCTGGCAGCAGGCCGGGCGGGCGGGCCGCGAGGCCCAGGGCGCGCTGGCCGTCCTGATCGCCCGGGACGACCCGCTGGACACCTACCTGGTGCACCACCCGGAGGCGCTGTTCGCGGCGCCCGTCGAAGCCACCGTGCTCGACCCGGACAACCCCCACGTCCTCGCGCCGCACCTGTGCGCGGCAGCCGCCGAACTCCCGCTCACCGACGCCGACCTAGAGCTGTTCGGCCCTTCCACCGCACCGCTGCTGCCCGTCCTGGAACGGCGCGGCCTGCTGCGCCGGCGCAGCGACGGCTCCTGGTACTGGACCCGCCGCGAACGCGCGGCCGACGCCGTCGACCTGCGCGGCAGCGGCGGCAGCCCGGTGCAGATCGTCGAGGCCGACACCGGCCGCCTGCTCGGCACGGTGGACGCCGCGGCCGCCCACACCACCGTCCACACCGGGGCCGTCCACCTGCACCAGGGCCGCACCTTCCTGGTCCGGGAACTCGACCTGGAGAACTCGGTCGCCCTGGTCGAGCCGGCCGACCCGCCGTACACCACGGCCGCCCGCGACATCACCTCCATCTCCGTGCTCGACACCGACACCACCGTTCCCTGGGGCGAGGGCCGGCTCAGCTTCGGTTTGGTGGAGGTGGTCAACCAGGTGGTCGGCTACCTCCGGAAGCGGATCTCCACCGGGGAGATCATGGGCGAGAGCAAGCTCGACCTGCCGCCCCGCACGCTGCGCACCCGCGCGGTCTGGTGGTCCGTCACCGAGGACCAGCTGCTGGACGCGGACCTTCCGCTCGACCAGCTGCCCGGCGCCGCCCACGCCGCCGAGCACGCCTCGATCGGCCTGCTGCCGCTGTTCGCCACCTGCGACCGCTGGGACATCGGCGGCGTCTCCGTTCCGCTGCACCCCGACACCGAACTGCCCACCGTGTTCGTCTACGACGGCCACCCGGGCGGGGCCGGCTTCGCCGAACGCGGCTTCCAGCGGGCCGTCGAGTGGCTGACGGCCACGCGCGAGGCGATCGCCTCCTGCGAGTGCGAGCGCGGCTGCCCGTCCTGCGTCCAGTCACCCAAGTGCGGCAACGGGAACGAGCCGCTGGACAAGGCCGCAGCCGTCCAACTGCTGGATGTCCTGCTGGCCGGCGCCCCCACGACGGCAGGCGCCCGGACGGCAGGCTCCAGGACGGCAGGCTCCAGGACGGCAGGCTCCAGGACGGCGGACCCCTCAGTGGACCCTGGGGCGGCGGCTCCCTCAGCAGACTCCTCAACAGGCCCTTCAGCGGACCCCTCAGCGAACCCCTCAGCGAGCTCCGAAACGGACCACGAGACGGACCCCGAGAAGGACTCCGAGGCGAAGCCCGAGCCGAGCGCGGACGGTGGGCCGCCGACCGGCTCATGAGCCCGCCGCCGAGCCGCCGGTCGGCCCGCCGAGGCCGTCCTCGGCGGCGGTGACCGCGGCCCGCACCGGCCCGGCCCGCGCCCTCGCCCGCGCCGGGCCGACCGGCAGACGCGCCGGCAGCCCACCGACCGTCACCTCGGCCACCACCTCGACGGCGTCCCCCGTCCGGTCCACCGTGCAGGACACCAGACCAGCGCCCTGCGCGGCGGCGATCCCCTCGGCCCGCCCGCACCCGCCGTCCGGGTCCAGCAGCAGCCGGTCCGCGGCCGCGAGCGCCGCCAGGTCGGCGGCCGACTCGGCCCGATGCCGCGCGGCGACCACCGCTCCGACCGCGATCGTCCCGGCGAAGACCGCCGTGCCGAGCATCGCCAGGGCGAGCAGCCAGACCGTCGCCGAACCGGCGTCCGGCCCGCGCCCGCCGACGGCGGCCGCCCGGGCGGTACGAGTCCTCGCCCACCGCCGCGCCCCCAACCGAACCCCGGTCAGGCCGGCCATGAACCACCACCTCCCGCGATTACCGCACCTCCCGTGGCCCCCACGAGGGTGTCCTCCCGCGCCGCCACCGCGGTCGCGCCCAGCCGTACCGTGAGCAGTCCGCCGAGCCTGCCCGGCGCCCCGCACGGCGCGTCCACCTCCACCCGCACCACCTCCGCCGCCATCGCCACCCGCACCTGGGCCCCCGGCGGCGCGGCCGCGCGGGCGAGTTCGGCGGCGTCCGCCTCCCCGCGTGCGGCCGCCCTGGCCCCGACCCGGGCCGCGTCCACACAGCGGATCTGCGCGGCCGCCGCCAGTACGCCCCAGATCAGCATCGCCGCGAGCAGGACGAGCGCCGGCAGGGCCACCGCGGTCTCCGCCGTGACGAAGCCCGCATCGCCGCGACGGCCCGGCCGCAGCGACCGCGCCCGCCCGCCACCACGTGCCGCCGCCAGGCCAGGGCGAGCCTTCGGCCTCCCGCCATCCACCCGGAGGCGGTGCGCGGCGGCGTCGGGGTGCGCGCACCGAACGGCAGCGGAGGGGCCCGACCCGGAGGGGGCACCTCCCGGCCGAAGGCCGGGGGACGCCTGCCGGCCGACGGCAACGCGACGAGACGCGTCCCCCAACGCCGCCGCGCAGGCGGGAGTTCGCGGACGGTCGCTAGGTCGCATGAAGCGCCCGTTCCAGTGAATCGGTCAGCGCCCCCATGATGGTCGCGCTGGTCACCACCTTGTACAGCCCGGCCGCGAGGGCACACGCGGCCAAGGTGCCGACGGCGTATTCCGCCGTGGTCATCCCGGCGTCCGACCGGCCCCGGCTCCGGGCCATCCCGCGCATCCGGCGGGCCGCCCAGCGGCTCCTGCGCCGCCACACCCCGGGCGCCTGACGGAGCGCGCGCCCGCTGCCGGGCCTCGTTGCGATCACTGCGGTCATGAATCTCTCCTGTCTCCGAAATTCCGAAATACCGATGCCCCGCCATACCGATGTCCCCGATGCCTCCTACGCGGCTGCCGCCGACGCCGCTGCCCACGGCTCCGCCGCCGATCCGCTTGGCGCGGCCCCGCGTTCACCCGCCCTGGGCGAAGCGGGTGGTGAGGCCGATGACGACCGGCACCACGCCGATCAGGACGAAGGCCGGGAGGAAGCAGAGCCCGAGCGGAGCGGTGGCGAGCACCCCCGCCCGGCGGACCCGGGCTTGGGCCGCCCGGGCCGCCGCCGTCCGCCGCCCCTGCGCGAGCCCGATCAAGGGCCCGGCCGCCGGAGCCCCGCCGAGGCTAGTCCGGACCAGGCAGCGGGCCAGCGGGGCCAGCGACGGGTGCTGCTCGCCCAAACGGCTCCAGCACAGTTCCGGCGGCGCACCCAGGGCCAGTTCGGCACCGATCGCGACCAGCCGGGGCCCCATCGGTGCCCCCACGCTCCGGCCGACCGCCGACACCGCTGCCGAGGGTGAGGCCGCCGAACCGAGGCAGGCCGCCAACAGCTCGGCACTCAGCGGGAGTTGCCTGGTCAGCAGCTCCTCCTCCAGGACCGCCCGCCGCTCCGTCGGGGACCGCACCCGGGCCGACCACCGGTGCACGCCCGCCGCCAGCAGCGCCCCGACGACCACCCCGACGGCGCCGCCGAGCAACACCGCCGCGCCGGCCCCGGCGCCCACAGCCAGAGCCACAGGCCGCCAACGCCCGCCACCACGACCGCCGCCACCACCAGATGCCGGCGGCACTCGCACCAACACCCGCCCGAACAACCGCCGTTGTCGCGCCCACCCGCGCACCAGCACCACACCGGCCACCACCACCGGACCCCCGGCGATCACCCACCCGACTCCCCGGATCACCCCGACACCACCTCCGCCCGCGCCCGTACCCGTGAGAGCCCGCAGCTCCCGCCGCCACCAGCGCCCCGCTCCCCGGCAGCCCGCCGGGGAGCCTCCAGGGCGCCCTGAGCGCCCTGAGTCGCCGCCCGGACGATGTGGGCCGTCCAGAACACGCCCAGGCCCTCCAGTGCCGCCCCCGCCGCGAGGCACCCCAGCCCGGCCGGCGTGTGCAGCAGGATGCCCACCGGCCCGGCCCCGAGCGCCGCCCCCAGCAGCAGCCCGGCGGCCGGCAGGGCGGCCAGGACGGCGATCGTGGTCCGCGGCCCCGCCAGTTCCCCGGCAATCTCCTCCGCCAGCGCCCGCTCGCCGCGCAGCGCCTCCGCCACCCGGTCCAGCGCGACGGCCAGCCCCGACCCGCCGTCGGAGGCGACCCGCCAGCAGGCCGCGATCGCCGACGCCCCGCTCCCACCCGGCAGTTCGGCGAGCAGGTGCAGCGCGGCGGGCACGTCCCCGCCGTACCGGCCCGCCGCGAGCCGCGCCACCGGTTCCTCGCCGAGTCGGCGCAGCCCGTCCGGGTCGGCCGCGAGGCGGGCCGTGACCAGGTGCAACGCCTGCTCCGGCGTCGCCCCGCCGCGCAACTCCCCTGCCAGCCCTGTGCAGAGCTCCACCACGGCGGCCGCTCGCCGCCCGGCCTCCACCGTCACGCGCCGTCGCAGCCGCCAACGCCGCAGCGGCAGTACGGCCAGCCCGGCGGCGAGCACCGGCAGCGGCGAGGAGGTCGCCTGCCCGGCCGCCAACCCCACCGGCAGGAGCAACAGTTCGGGCGCCGGCCAGTCGGACGTCCGCGGCCGGGCGCGCCCCGCGGTCACCGCCGGCGGGCCCGGCACCGGAACGGGCGGGGGCCCGCTGCCCGCCAGCACCAGCCTGTACCGCCGCCCGCCCGGCAGCTGTTCCTGCACCGCACGCCATGCGGCGACGGCCAGCAGGCACAGCACCAATGCCCAGCAGAAAGAACTCTGATCACTCATCACGTCAGGACCCTCCCGGTCGTCGGTCTTTCCTGTTCCACGCCCCGAGCAGCGTCAGGGCGCCCGCCACGCACCCGCCCAGCAGCAGGACGAACGCGAGTTCCGCCGCCCGCACGGCCGCACTCGCCAACCCGGCCGCACCCACCAACCCGGCCACCGCCGCCGTCACGTCGACCCCGCAGCGAGCGACACCCCGCGCACCGCCAGCAGCCCGACCAGTCGCTCCCAACCCGCCCCGGGGACCAGACCGCCCGCCACCGGGAACTCCACCGCCGGGGTGGTGACGGCCAGGCCGTCACGGCCGGCGGCCAACGTGTGGATCTCCGCCACCCGTCGGCGCCCCGAGCCCGGCTCCCTGACCAGGTGCACCACCAAGTCGAGCGCGGCCCGGAGTTGGCTGTGCAGCGCGGGCCGGTCGAGCCCGGCGAGCGAGCCCAGCGCCTCCAGCCGGACCGGCACGTCCGCCGCCGTGTTGGCGTGCACCGTGCCGCAGCCGCTGTCCCGCTCTCATCGAGTCGTTCAGTAAGCACCCCGTCTGACCTGCGGACTGAACCATCATCTGGCTAGCCGTGGATGGGAATCCGTCTCACGTGAAAGTTCAGTACGCACACGCTGTCGAGCTAGGTCGCTCGTTCCGGTGAAACCAGCTCGTGGCTCACTGGCGTGCCAGGCCCGCGCGGGCAGGCTGCTGTGGTGCAACTCACGACTGTTCGGTGGCTCCTTGCACCGATCCTGCAGTACCGCGCCTGCCGGCTCTCGGCGGTCCACGGAGACCAACTCGTGGACTACAGCACGGCCTGGATCTTGGTGAACCTGAGTTCGGGGGCGTGGGTTCCACCGCCACCGTGGCCAGGGCTACCGCTGGAACAGCTTGCCAGCGGAGGTGTCACTCTCGACTCGTGGGAGGCGTTGAGTCCTCGAGAGCAGTACTGGCGCCATCGGTGGGCGACCAAGAGAAAGAGCACACCGTTGAGGGCACTTGGGCTTTCCGCGCAGACGATCGCACGATACGGGTTGCGCGTCGTCGAATGGGACTTGCCCGAGGATCTTCGCCACCTTGCGCTGACACCGAGCTTGGTCACCAGCTAACCGCTGACGGGCAGCGCCGGACCGGAACTGGCAGTAAGCGCGCTGGCCTGCGCCGCACAGTGATGCGGCACAGGCCAGCGCCAAAGTGGTGGTCAAACGGCTGCGGGTACGGTGCCACCGTCCTCGTCGCCCGGCTTGTCGCCGCCGGTCTCGGGGGCGGGCGGCTGGGTGCGCGGGCGGCGCTTGCGCTTGGCGTCCCGGTAGGACTGTTCGGCGGCTCTGGGCAGGACGATCCTGTCCATGAGCGCTTTGGTGATCTTCTCGGTGCCGGTGTCGGCGGCTTCGAGGGCGGCTTCGCGGATGAGGATCGACAGGCTGCTGATGCTGCCGTTGGTGCGGGCGTGGAGGTATTCCCACTCGCGGACCAGGGTGCCGTTCTTGTGCTTGAACAGGGCGAGTGCGCTTTCCATGCCCTTGATCACCTCGGCCCACTCGCGGGCCTGGTCTGGGGTGTCGATGCTGAAGCGTTCCAGTTCGAAGAGAGTGAAGCGTCCGCTGGTTTGGGTGGCGCGCTCGCTGTGTCCGCCTTCGAGGAACAGGCCGGACTTCTCGACCTCGACGCCGGTGTAGACGAAGGTGGCGGCGGCGAAGTTGGCCAGGTGCTTGAGGTGGTCGTTGGCCAGGCGCCCTTCCTTGACCGACACGTCCAGGAAGTGGATGTCGTCGATGATGATCAGCTCGGTGCCGCAGCGGCGCAGGGCTTCCAGTACCCGTGTGCTGATGTCGGAGATCGTGGCGCCGCGGGGCAGTTCCAGGCAGAGGTAGTGGGCTATGGCGGCTGAGAGCATCTTGGGGGTGGCGCCGGCCGGGACGCTGACGTAGACCACTGGGATGTAGTCGTCGAGGCGCTCCTCGCTGAACCGCTCGGGGTGCTTGGTGCGCAGGCTCTGTTCGAAGTCCGCGGCGAAGGTCTTGACCAGCGTGGACTTGCCGACGGTGGGCGGGCCGTCGATGACGATGCCGGGGCGGGCACCGGCTTGGGCCTTGGTGTTGAGCTTGAGCTTGCGGGTGATCTGCCGGTTGATCCGCTGCATCGGCGCGGTCTTCAGGATGATCAGGGCCGAGTGGTATTCCTCGCGTGCGTGGTCGAAGTCGGCTCGCTGCTCATCGCTCCACGAGAGGTACTCGGTCAGCCGTGGCATGCTCGGCCGCGCCGGCGGCTCAGCCTCGAGGTAGGCCCGCCACTCCTCCTTGGTGCGCGGCTCGGACAGGCCGGGGTGGATCGTCACGGTCGGTTCTCCTGCGTGGTGGTCAAGAAGGCGGAGTCGGTGCGGAGTCCGCGGGGTGAAGGGCGAGAGCACGCGCGTTGTTTCGCCATGGATGCGCCGTTTGAGCCGCGAGAGACGAGCGAGGAGGATTCGCCAGGCCGTGCGGGTGCGGTTGGGACGTCGCAGGTGGGCGGTCACGGCTGGCTGTCCCGACGGTGCTCGGTGGGTTTGGTCCAGACTTCGAGGTCGGCGAGTTCGCCGAGGTCGAAGCGCGGCGGCGTGGCGGTGGGCTGGTCCTCGTCGGTGTCGAGGTTCAGGTCGGGAACGGCCTTGAGCGGCGGCAGGGTGGGCAGCCGTGAGGCGGCGGCGTCCTGGGTGGCCTGGGCGGCGCGGTGCTGGTCGCGGGCGGAGGTGCGGGCGCGTTCGGCGTCGCGGGCGCGGCGCCGGCGGTCGGTGGTGGTCCAGGACTCGGGGGCGTCGGTCTTGTTGTTCAGTTCCAGCAGAGCCTGGGCGACCTCAGCTTGGTCGTTGCTGTCGCGGCCTCGGGCGATGACCAGGCGCAGGGCCTCGCGCAGCGTGACGTCGGTGAAGGGGCTCTGGCCGTCCTCGGCGTGGGTCCAGCGCAGGACGTGCCACTGGCCGTCGTGGGGGTCCTGGAAGTAGGCGTGCAGGAGGTTGCGCGGGTCGGTTCGAAGTGGCCACTTGCCGCCTGGGTAGGGCGATTTGGCCCGGCGGTAGCGGTGCAGGATCGGGGCGTCGTAGGTGAGGTTGCGGTACTCGACGCCGTAGTGCTGGATGGTGCGCCACTGGATGGGCATCAGGTCGTAGTACAGCGCGGGGTCGGTGGGGCAGGCGACGTAGCCGCTGCGGCCCACCGCGAGGGCGTACGCCTCGTTGGGCGACATCCGGTAGTCGGGGAAGCCAGGCATGATCAGACCGGAGTGGTGGCGGCGCTGGTAGACGTGGACGACGTATTCGGCGAAGAACTCCTCCAGGTCCGCGATCGACCAGCGGGCCACCAGGTCGGGGTTCTTACCGCGGGTGGCGACGCTGTAGCCCTTGTAGCCGGCCACGTGCTGGCTGAACTGGGTGCGAATAGTGGCGAATACGGCTTCGACCTGCGGTTTGTCAGTGGGCTTGGCCTTGCGTCCGAGCTGCAGGTTGATGCCGAGCCGGGTGCACGCGCGGTGGACGACGTCGGAGTCGAACGGCCGGCCGTGGTCGATGATCAGCGTCTCGGGGATGACGACGGGTCGGGCGGCGCCCTGCGCAAGGCGCTGGCTGTAGTCCAGACGCCGGGGCAGCGGGATGCGGCTCATCTCGTAGCGCAGCCGGTCCGGCCACCCGGGCCGCATCGGCTCGGGGGTCATCATGTCGGCCAGCAGCAACCCGATGTCGAAGGCGTTGGTGCCCACGGGGGTGATGCGCCAGGCCAGCAGGGATCGGGAGGCCAGGTCGAGGGCGATGGTCAGCTCGACCGCGCTGGTGGTGTCGGTGGCCGGGTCGTAAGCGCGCACATCGAGCGGGGTTGTGTCCATCATGACGACCTCGCCGGGGCGGTGGGCGACGAGGTGGCCGAACATGCGGTCGGGCTGGTTGGCAGTGGTGCGGCGGGCGGTGGCGTCACCGAAGGTGTGGCGGTTCTTCAGCAGCAGCGCGACCCAACGGTAGAACGTGGCCCGCGAGGGGAGGGTGACAGCTCCTTCGCCGTGCTGGGCGTTGAGGCGGTTCTGCACGCGGCGGTGGAAGCGTCCCAGGGTGCCGGTGGAGTCGTCGATCTCGGCGGCGTCCTGGTCGAGGATGGCGTTGATGATCCGCGGGTCGGCGCCGGCCAGCGGGTTGCTGGTCTTGAACCTGCGCTTGTCGACCAGCGCCCACAGGCCGCCGGTCTTCCACTTGTCGATCACCTTCCACAGGGCCCGCTCGCTCAGGCCCAGTTCACCAGCCATGGCCTTGACCCGGGCGCTGAGCGCCACGGCGCGGGGGTCGTAGCCCTCGCGTGGGGTGAGCCCGTCCGCCTCGCCGGTCCAGGTCGGGTAGCCGGTGGTGGCCTCCAGGAGGCTCTCCTCCAGGGCCAGGATCCGGGCGCGTTCGTGGTCATCGTCGAGATCGTCCAGCAGGGCGCTCGCACTGAGCTGTGCCTTGCGGTCCGGCTCGGCAGCCTGCGGCGCGTCGGGCAGACGGAAGGTGGGGTCGGCCAGCAGAGCGGAGGTCAGGATCACGTTCAGTGCACCGGACTCGGAGCGCAGGCGCACGCCGGTGTCGTTGAAGCCGATGACCTCGTGGATCTCCTCCTCCCACTCGATGCGTGCGCCCAGGCGAAGGCGTACGGCGCCACTTCCTCGGGTGGTCGGATTCACGGGGTCGTCTCCTCGTCGGTGCAGGTCACGGTGGTGGCGAACGTCATCGGGCGGTCCAGGTCGAAGGACAGGCGGTGGTGCCACATCAGGTGGAAGAGGGCGGGCAGGGCGATCTCGGGCTCGTCCATGAAGCTGAGGAGTTCGCCGATCGGCAGCGGCTGCGCGGCCAGGGCCAGCAGCCGCGGGAGGAGGTCGGCACCGGCGTGCAGGGGACGGCGGTAGCCGCGCAGCCAGGCGACGTTGGTGTACCGCTGGGAGGGCACCGCGCCCACCAGCTGGTAGTCCCAGCCGAGTTCCTCGCACACCATCCGGGTCCGCTCCGCTTGGAGCTGGACGTCCTCGTCGTTGATCCGCCGGGGGTTCTTCACGTCGACCAGGCGGGCGGTACCGTCCGCGAGACGGCAGAAGATGTCCGGGGTGTGCTCCCAGACCTCGCCGACGTCCACCCCGTCGAAGATCATCGGCTGGGTGGAGAGGCCGACGACCTCGTGCTCGAAGTCGAACAGGGTCAGCCACTGCGACTCGAGGTAGCTCTCGTAGCCGAGCAGGGTGGAGGTGGTCGCCGACCAGAACCAGCCCGGGGTGTGGCGCTGGCCGATGTGGCTGGGGATGCGGCGGATCGGCAGGCACTGCTCGAAGGCGACGTCCCAGGCGTCGGTGAGGGCGCTGGTCGTCGGCCGGCCGGTGCCCGGCTGCAGGTAGGTGACGGCCAGGCGCGGGCCGACCCCCTGGACGACGGTCCGCCGTGAGCGCGGATGTATCAGGGTGTTCACGACTCTCCTGTGCGGTGCTTGTGGATCAAGGCGGTCCCGTACGCCGTAAGGCCCTCGGCCACCGGGGCGGGAAGGTTCTTGCGGAAGGCGCGGTACATCTCCGCCATCGACTCGGCGGTGGCCCTCTCGTCAGGGGTGTAGGCGGGAGCGTCGCGCCAGTCGCCGCCGGTCAGTTCCACCCAGACCCACCAGGCGGCCAACTGGCGGCGCCGGTTGGTGACCGGGAGGCGAAGCGGCCGGTACAGGGCGAACAGGACCGGGTGCGGCACCTCGACGAGGTGGGCGAGCGCCGAGCGGCGATGGGCGTAGTCGATGGGAGCGCGGCGCTTCAGGCGCTCGGCGGCCAGGGTGCTGTCCAGCCAGAACGCGTCCGGGTCCGCGATGCGCTGGACGAGGGTGTTGGTGACGTTGGCCGCGCGCCGCCGGTCCATGTCCAGCTGCCGCGCAGCCTCGGGCCAAGAAGGGGCGCCGGCGAGACGGGCGAGGGCGAGGGAGGCCAGGCGCCGTCCGCTGTCGGGCGCGGTGCCCGGCAGGTGGTGCGCGATCAGGTCGCGGTAGTCGCCCGCGTCCAGCAGGTGCGGGATCCGGGCGGCGGACAGGTCCACCGACGCGCCCACGGCGCGGGCGGCAGCTGCGACCCGGGAGTTGCGCGGCTCGACCCTGGCCAGCGCCCGCTGGAGCACCGGCGGCAGCTGAAGGTGCCGCAGCGGGCTGTGGTGCAGTTCCCGCCGGCGTGCGACGGCGGCCCGTGCCCATGGCTCCAGCGCGGCGGCCACTTCGTCCTCACCGCGCGCCCCGAGGATCGGGCGGACGGCCGCGAGGACCGCCAGGGCCAGCGCGGCGTTGGCGGGCATGGTCCGCAGCGTGCTGTGGGCGCCGCCGACCGACGGTCTCGCGGCCCCGGCGTCGATCAATGCGGCGCGGGCCACTTCGGGCACCGGCAACAGGCATGCCGCCTCGCACGCGGGGGCGGCGAAGCGCACCAGGGCGGCGAGGCTCTTGAGGGCCGAGAACCACTCGCGCCCGTCGATCCGCCGGCCCGCCAGCAGGGCAGGGGCGCCGTCTGCAACCTCGAGCACTTGCTGCTGCCAAGCAGCCGCCTGCCCGTCGACCGGCTCGGAGACGAGCAACCGCAGGTCCTGACCGCACCGGCCACCCGCACCGTGGTTGCCGCACCCCGCCGGGTCGCTCACATGGACCTTCGACAGGCCGCGGGGGCGCTTGCGGTAGCCCTGGCGCAGGCGGATTCCGCACGCCGGGCACACATCGACCAGCAGCAGACGGTGCACCGGGCAGACCGCCGCGACGCCGAGCTTCCACCACAGCTGCCACACCCCGCCGGTCGCGGCGAGACAGGCCGGACACGCCCGGGAGGCGTGGAACTGTGCCCACTCGCGCACCGCGAGCATGGGCACCGCCGACTCCCCGCCGCCGTCCAGCGCGGACAGCTCCAGCAGGGTGCGGCCGTACCGGGACAGGTGCATCAGGGCGAGGTGCTCGGCGCCGACGCCGGTGGCGGCCTTTACCGCCGCCTCACCCGCCGCGGTCGGGGTGATGCCGTACAGCATCGGGCGGAAGATCGCCCCGGCGTTCTCCCTGGCCGGGATTCCCAGCAGCTGGGCGATCCGGCCTACCGCAACCCCGTGGTCGGCCGCGATTCGCTCCACCCACGACGGGAACGACTCGCCCATCGCCGGGGCCGCCACCAGCGCCAGACGCCGCACCCCCACCGGCCTCAGCTCGAGCAGCCGTCCCTGCCCGACTGGCGCCGGCCGATGGGGCTGAGGCACGCCAACCGGGACGTCGGCTGGCATCCCCGGCGGCTCCCACCGCCCGGCCGCAGCAGCGTCGGACACACCCCACCCCTTGAGAAGACACAGGTCAGCACCCCCGAAAGGGCGAAAAGTAGGATATACCCTACACGTCGATGTACTACTTTTCTCCCGTGTCGAAAACTGAGGACCTCGCCGACGCCCGACGCATCGCCTTCGGGCGCCGCCTGCGCGAAGTGCGTCTGCAGCGCGGCCTGACCCAGCTCGCCACGGCCAGGGCCTCCGGCCTCGACCGCTCGTTCTACGTCGAGGTCGAGACGGCGAAGCACAGCATCTCGGTGGACCGCCTCTACCAGGTGGCGGACGCCCTCGGCGCCTCGATCCACGACCTGCTGCCACAGGACAGCGAGATCCAGACGGGCACCTCAGCCGACTCCTGACGCCGGGCGGCACCCGCCCTTGTGCGACCATGTGACCGGTGAGCAACCGGCATATCGGACTTCCCCGGCGTATCGCCCTGATGGTGGCGCCCCTGCCAGGTGAGTCGCTGTACAGCTGGCTGGACACGGTCGCAGCCGATTACGGCGTCACCCGCTCCCGCGCGGCGCTGATCACCGCCCTCGCCGACGAGCGCCCCGGGGCCGAGCTCTCGCCGGCCCGCCGCTCCTCGCCCGTCTTCGGCGCTTCCGAAGAGCGGCTGGCGCGGTTCACCGCCGCGACCGGGCTGGACAGCGAGCGGTTCCTCGACATGACCTGGCAGCGGTTCGTGGGAACCACCGTGCCCGACCCCGCACAGGTGCTGCCCGACCAGCCGCCGCCGCGCCTGTTTCTACGCGAATTCCTGCACCAGCACTTCATCGACCCGGCGCAGGTGCGCATCTGCCCCTCCTGCCTAGCCGAGGACGGCGGCCGCTGGCCGCTGCTGTGGTCCGTGCCCTGGCTGTTCGTGTGCCCGCGTCACCGCTGCTATTTGGTCGACCGCTGCCCCGGATGCGGCAAGATCCTGGGGTCGGCCGGCGTGCGCAGGCTGTGCGGGCGCCGCAGGCGGGCGAGCGACTCCCCGTGCCGCGTCGAGCTAGCGGCCATCGCCGCACCCGGGGCGGCCGACGAGCAGCTCATCGGTGTCCAACAGCACGTGCTCGACCTCCTCGACACCCCCACGAGCGACCAGCAGGCTCGTGACGAACTCGGGGATCTGTGGGCGATGACGACGATGGCCCTGTTCCTCGCCACCCCGGAACACCTGTCGGAAGCGGACCCGGCGGTCCGCGACGGCTACGACCGCTACGGTCGCGTCTTCCTCGCCCGCCGCGGTGATGCCGAACTGCATCACCCGGGCGGCCAACGCTTCCAGGACCCGTTCGCCTTCGCAGCGGCGATCCGGCTGGCCGCACAGATCGTGGGCGCCGACCATCCGTTCGAGGCGGCGGATGCCTTGTTCGGCCTGACCCGCCAACCCGCCGGGCGCGATGTCCTGACGCTGGGCCGGTCCTGGCGCTCTTTGCCGCTCTCCGTCGCCACCCACCGCCTCACCCGCACCCGCGACATCGTTGACGCGGTCAACGCGCACCAGCCTCACCCGCAACGCTGGATCAGCCGGGGGCGCGGCCGACGCTTCGCCATCCCGCGCGGCGACGAGGCAGAGCAGGGTCCGGCCGGGGTGCCTGTTTCTGGTGGCGGCGAGCGGTGACGTCCTCCCCCAGCAGACCTCGGCGGATCGCCCTGATGGTCGCTCCCGAACCCGGTGAGTCGCTGTACAGCTGGATGGGAGCGATCGCCGCCGAGTACGGCATCAGCCTCCAGCATGCGTACCGGATCACCGGCGCGGTGCCCGCGGACGATCCCAGGCGGATGGACCCCAAGCTCCAGCGGTCGCCGCTCTTCGAACTCGCCGGCGACGAGAGCGCCCGGATCGGGGCCGCCACGGGCCTGAGCGCCGAGGGCATCCGAGACCTGACCTGGGCGCGGTTCTCCGGCACGGCCGTCCCCTCCGACGCAGCCCGGGGACGCATGCAGATGCGCCCGTGGATCGGCTATTTCGGCGTCATCGGCGAACGCCGCCGCGTCTGCCCCGGTTGCCTGGCGGACAACGACGGCCGCTGGCCGCTGGCCTGGTGCCTGCCGTGGCAGTACCTCTGCCCGACCCACCAGTGCTATCTGCTCGACCGCTGCCCGCACTGCGAGCATCCGTTCGGGTTGACCCCCTCGCGCTGGGGAACGTGCACGGGGTGCTTGACCCGCCCGGAGGCAATGGAGGCCCCCGCGGCCACCGACAGCGAGCTGATCAGTCTCCAGCGCACCCTGATGACCCACTTCGATGCCACCGGCGACCGCCGGGCATCAGCCCGGCGCGACTTCGCGGACCTGTGGGCGATGACGCACCTGGCCATGTTCACCGCGCACCCCGAACACCTCGAAGGCGCCGATCAGCCGGTGTACGACGCTTTCGAGGAGTTCTGCCGCACCTCAGAGCGGCACCGGCTCTCACAGCCCGCCCCCAACGTGCGGCGAACCCCGCCGACGCTGCTGTCCGCCGGCTTGATCAAGATCGCCGCGCGGATCACCTTCGCCGACGAGCCGTTCCGGGCGGCCCATCTCGTCAACGGTCTCGGCAACGCGGAGAAGTCGAAGGAGCTGACACGGCTGCACCACGCCTGGCAGGCCGAGCCCCTCAAGCTCGCGCCGTGGCACACCACCGAGCGGCTGGAGGAGATCATGACCGCCGTCATCGGCCCCAGTTTCGCCGACAGCCGCAACCGCTACCGCCTCACCGTCCAGCACTCCAGGACACGGGCAACAGCACAACCAGCTCAAGCTGCCCGGTTCGCGGCGATCAACCTCCCCGGCCATACCCGCCGGGTGGCCCTGTCCGTGGATCCGTTGCCCGGCGAGTCGCTGGTCAGCTGGCTGCACGCCGTCGCGGCCGACTACGGGATCGACCCCCACCGGGCCGCCCAGCTCACCGGTCTTGTCTGGGCCAACGGCCGCGCATCCGGTGTCGTGGTCTCGGACAACGCTCCCGTGTACGGACCTCATCGCAGCTGGCTCCCGCGGGCCGTCGCCGCGACCGGGCTGCCGCCCGAGCAGCTGACTGCCATGACCTGGCACCGTTTCCGGGGGACCGCCCTACCGCCGGTCGACGGCGAGCACGCCACCGTCGCCACCACAAGGAAGTTCGTCAAGGCGTACTGGATCGAGCCGTACGAGATGAAGCTCTGCCCGCAGTGCTGCCGGGAAGCGGACGGCCGCTGGCAGCTCGCCTGGGGCCTGCCCTGGGTCTACGCATGCCCGGTGCACTCCTGCTACCTCGTCGAACGCTGCCCTTCCTGCCGCCATGCCCTGACTGTGTCCGGCACCGATCCGGTAGCTGGCCGCTGCCGCCGCGAGCGCTCCATGCCACAGGGGAAGCCGACCGTGTGCGGGTTCTCCTGGCGGGACCTCGAGGCCCTGCCCGTCCATGACGAGGAGATCCTCGCCCTGCAGAAACTCCTGCTGGGGCACCTCGACACCGACAACGACAAGGATCGTCGGCCGGCCCGCGCGGACTTCCGTGACCTGTGGGCCGCCGCGAGCCTCGCCCTCTACACCGCCGGACCAGACCATCTGGAAGGCGCCGACGCCGCGGTCGTGGAGGCGTTCACCCGCTTCTGCGACACCTACGACTCCCCGTGGGGCCGACGGATGGTCAGCGGCGCCCGCCTCAGACCCGGCTCCCTGGTGACCGCGGCTGTTCTTCGCCTGGCCGCACGCATCACGTTCGCCGACGACCCGCTGGAAGCTGCCGAGTCCATCACCAGGCTCAGAAGCCAGAGCGACTCACCCGCGATCAAGTCGTTCCGGAAGCAGCTGAGGTTCGGCGCTCTGTCCCGCGCCCCTGGCAGCGCCACCGATCGCCTCGCGGCCGTGATGCGCCTGGCCCTACACGGCGGTCCGGACGTCGTCCCGCACACGGCTGGCCTGCCCGTTGAAGCGGCCAGTAGGGCCAGGCTCCTGCGTCCCGCCCCTGGCCGATTCTCGTCCGGCAACTGACCGGCTGTGCCATGCTGGTGCGGCACGAGCATTCCTGTGGGGGGAGACGATGAATAGCGCGGCGCTGGAAGTCAGCCTGATCTTCGAGGACCCGGACGGCGCGGCAGCAGCTGAGCGCGACATGGAATTCCTCCTGGAGGAGATCCAACAGCTCACCCTCAACCGGCTCGCCCACGAGCCAGCAGCCCCGTCCCCCGCGGGCACACGAGCAGGGGAAGCTGCCACCTACACCTCCGTCGTCCTCGGCTTGGCCGGAGCACCCGCGCTGAAGTCCCTGATTCTCCTGGCTCAGGACTGGCTGACACGCCGGAACTCCGGGACGATCGATATCAAACTGGGCGAGGACGAACTCCACTTGACGTCCGTCTCCCGCGCCGACCAGCGCAGGGCCATCGAGGCCTTCACCGCGAAGGCAGCTGACCACTCACCCGATGCGTAAACGCGCGCTCATCCTCGCCAACCAGCACCACGACGACGAGCGCTTCGCCGAACTTCCCGGAGCTTCCGCCGACGCAGAACATCTCCATGCCGTCCTCAGCGACCCGGGCATCGGCCAGTTCGAGGTCGACGTGCTGTCGAACGAGACGGCCCGCACCTGGCAGAAGGAAATCCAACGCTTCTTCAGCACCGCCGAGCGCGACGACATCCTCCTGCTGCACCTCTCCTGCCACGGCCGCAAGGACACCCGCAACCGCCTTCATTTCATCGCCCGCGACAGCGAGTTCGACATGCTAGAGGCGACCTCGGTCAGCGCCGAGTTCCTCGCCGACCGCATGGAGCAAAGCCGCAGCTGGCGCACCGTCCTCCTTCTCGACTGCTGCTACAGCGGAGCCTTCGCCAAGGGCATGCGAAGCCGCGGCGAGCCGGACGTCGACCTGAGTGAGGCATTCCAGGGCAACGGCCGCATCGTGATCACCTCGTCGACTTCCCTGCAGTACAGCTACGAGTCCGAGGCCCTGAGCCGGCGCAGGGATCAGCCGTCGGTCTTCACCTCCGCGATCGTCGAGGGACTGCGGACCGGTGACGCGGACGGCGATCAGGACGGGTACGTCAGCGTCGACGACCTGTACCGGTTCGTCTTGCGCCGCGTAACGGAGCAGGTCCCGGACCAGACACCCACCCTGAGCGTGATTTCGGTCGACGGGCAGATCCGCCTCGCTCGCAGCCCCAAAGCCGACGCGACGCGCGACGCCACCAGCGCGACAGCGAAGATCCAGCAGTTGTTGATCCCACCCGCACTGCCGAACATCCCCGGCTTGCGGATCGCCCACCGCTACCTTCCGGGCTCGCCGGAGGAACTCGCCGGCGGCGACTGGTTCGACGTCGCCCAACTACCCGGGAGCCGTACAGCCCTGGTGATCGGCGACGCGATGGGCCTCCACGGCATCCACGGCGCCGCCAGGGCTGCCCGCTTCCGGGCAGCCGCGCTCGCACTAGTCACGCTCGACCTGCCGCCTGCCCAGATCCTGCGTCACTTGGACAACCTCTCCCACAAACTGGGCGACGACTCTCTGCTCACCTGCCTGGTCGCGCTGTACGACCCGATCAACCGGACGTGCGAGATCGCCAGTGCCGGCCACGTACCGCCGGTTCTCGTGCACCCGGACGGACGTGCCGAGCTGCTGGAGCTGCACTCCGGAGCACCCCTCGGTGTCGGCGGCGTTCCCTTCGACTCCGCGACAGTCGGCATCGCGGACGGCTCGGTGCTCGCGCTGTTCACCGACGGCCTGGTCGAACGCCCAGAAGCTTCATTGGAAGCATCGCTCCGCGCCCTGTGCGATCAGCTCATCGACCCTAAGCAGAGCCCTGAAGCCGTCTGCGACACCGTGCTCGACCGGCTCGACTCAACCGGCCCGAAAGACGACATCGCTCTCCTCGTAGCAGCCCTTGATGGCATGCCCGATGCGGCGGTGGCCACCTGGACCCTCTCGGTGGACATCACCGAGGTTCACCGAGCCCGCACTCTCGTTCAGGAGCAACTGATCAGCTGGGGGCTCGCCGCAGTCGCCGAGACGGCCGAGCTCCTCGTCGGCGAATTGGTCGCCAACGCCGTCCACGCCACCGCGCACGGCCCGATTCAGCTGCAGCTCATCCGCACCGACCGCCTTCTTGCCGAAGTCTCCGACGACAACCACAACCTGCCCTCACCGGACGTGACCACCGACCGCACGAGCGGACTCGGGCTAGTCGCTCGACTGTGCGACCGCTGGGGCACCGCACGCAAGGCTGTGGGGAAAGTGGTCTGGTTCGAACTCCAGATTCCGCGCTGAGCCTGCCCTGTGCGAGGGGAAGGGGGACGCGACGTGTCACCTTGCGTAAGGGACGGTTCGCGGGACGCCGGACATCCGCGCCCGGGACGCGGTGGCCGGTCGGACATCTTTCTCGAACAGCCGGACGGACAGGAGGTCGTACCTCTACAACCGTCCGTATGACGACACTTCCGTGGCCCCAGTGCACCGACGACAGCGACTGCCAAGGTGCCCGCTGGGCGGAATACGAGCGCTGTCTGCGGCACCTGACCGAGCACGAGCGGGCGGCGGCGCTCTCGGCCTTGAGCGAGGGGTCAGCGGTGGACTTGCGGGGTGTCAGCATCGATGCTGACCTGCTGGAGCAGTTGCTGTCAGCCGTCTCCCGCACGCTCGGTGAGGCCCGCTTCGACCATGCCTCATTCCCCGACGGTGCCGCGTTCGACGAGACGACGTTCAACACCGACGCGGTCTTCGCCGACGCCCAGTTCATCGGCGACGCCGCGTTCGCCGACTGCCACTTCATCGGCGAGGCCATCTTCACCCAAGTGCTCTTCGGCGTCGGGGCCGTGTTCGAGGACGCGCAGTTCGACGCGTCGGCATGGTTCAACGATGCCCTGTTCGGCGGCGACGCGCTGTTCGACGGCATCGAGATCGCCGGCCTCGGCATGTTCCAGCGGACCGCATTCCAGGGCGACGTGACCCTCAACTCCGCGGTCTTCACCGGGCAGGGCAACTTCGGCGAGATGGAGGTAGCCGGTGCTGCCGAGTTCAGGAAGGTCCGCTTCGGTGACGAGTCCTCCTTCTGGGCAGTCGAGCTGGCCAGTGACGCCACCTTCGACGACGCTTGCTTCGTCGGAGCCTGGCGCGGGCCCATCGTCTGTGGCGGCCTGCTGAGCATGCGGAGGACGACGCTCAACGCTCCCGCCCGGCTGGACATCGCCGCGCGACAGGTCGATCTGTCAGGCGCCGAGTTCAAAGCCACCGCTGTACTTCAACTGCGATACGCACAAGTCGACATGACGGACGCGGTACTGAGCCAGCCGGTGACCCTCGTCACCCGGCTGTCGCCCATCGCTGTCGGTGGACGCCCTTTCCAGGCCGAGAACCGCTTCGCTGGCCTGGGCCCCGTGATCAAACTGCACGGCATAGTAGGCGTGGATGCGTCCCATCTCATCCTGTGCGACGTCGACCTCACCAACTGCGAGGTCCTGGGCGCCTACCATCTCGACCAGCTCCGCCTCGAGGGGTACTGCAGGTGGGCCGAACCGCCGCGCGGACTTCGCCGGGGCCCGCTCTGGCTGCCGCTGTGGCGCTGGACGCGCCGCAAGACCATGACCGAGGAGCACCGCTGGCGTGCCCGCTCGGCCATCAAGTTCCGCAGGGACGGCTGGACCGCGGACGCCGCCGGCCGCCGCGGCGAGCTGACGGCCGAGCCCCACGACCTGGCCGCGGTCTACCGGCAGTTACGGAAGGCGTTGGAGGACCGCAAGGACGAACCTGGCGCCGCCGACTTCTACTACGGCGAGATGGAGATGCGCCGCCACTCCGCCCGCGTCCCGCGCGGCGAACGCGTCTTGCTCCACTTGTACTGGCTGGTGTCCGGCTACGGTTTGCGGGCCTCCAGGGCGCTGACGGCCTTGATCGTGGCCATGACCGCCACCGTGGTACTCATGATGGCCTGGGGTCTTCCGACTCAGACATCCTCCACCGAGGTTCTCCCGACCAGTGCTGTATCTGCTCAGCCAAGCACCTGGACGATAAGGAAGACCGATCCGCTTCTGAACGAGCCCATGTCAGCCCGATGGACGGCTCAGCGAGCCCGGGACGCCGTCCAGGTGGTCATCAACTCGGTCCTCTTCCGCAGCAGCGGCCAGGACCTGACCCCGATCGGCACGTGGATCGAGATGTTCAGTCGGCTCACCGAACCAACGCTCTTAGGCTTGGCGGCCCTGGCCACCCGCAGCCGGGTCAAGCGCTGACAGCCGGACCACGTCCGGCGGGTCCAGCGGCGGCGTCGTCCGCTGCAAAGAATCTTGAAGTTCCCTTCCCGATCATGGTCGTTGGCGGCCACTTACATGCTGTAGGCGCCGGTTCGAGCGGGGAGAGGGTCCCCGTGCCGGTGAGGGAGGGATGAGATGGTGGAACCTGGCACCTTGATCGAGGCGGTGACCGCTGTGGGCGGCTGTGCGGCCTCCGGCGTGGCGGCGTGGTTACGGCTGCGAGGCCGGCGGCAGCGTGACCGGGAGCTGTCGCTACGGGAGTACGCCCGCACGCTTCCGGTCGGGAGCTTGATCGTGGATCGGGGCCGGCAGGGTCTGGTCATCGAGGTCGGCCAGCGCAAGGGCGGTGCCGGTGGAGTTCGATGACCGTCAGTTCGCCGCGCCGGTCTTGGACGAACGCCTGCGCGTCGCCTCCGAGGCTGCCAGGATGGCGCGGGTGCGCGGTGAGTTCCTCGACTTCTTCGAGCGTGAGCACCTGCTCGTCATCCGGTTCCTGCGGTACCTGGGGGCCAGCCTCCCGGACGCCGAGGATGCCGCCTCCGAGGCGTTCGCGGCAGCGTGGGAGCGATTGCGCGACGGTGGGTTCCCCGCCCAGGACGCCCAACGACGGTCCTGGATCCGGACGGTGGCCCGCAGGGCCTGGTCGAGGCCGCCCGCCATGGCCCGCCACCAGGTGGACGTGGTTGCGGGAGTCGAGCTGCCGGAGCTGTGCGAGCCGGGCCCCGGTCACGCCGAGCTGACCGACCAGACGATGGCTGTGCTCGCCGCGCTCGGAGCGCTGGAGGAGAACACGCGGGTCGTCATGGCTTTCCACCTGGACGGGTTCAGCTCGGTCGAGACCGCCCGCGCCATCGGGGTGTCGGATCAAAAGGCCCGCGATCTGCTGAAGAAGGCTCGCGCTGTTCTGCGGCACAAACTGAGCGCGCAACGGGATGCGGACAGGAGGGGAGAGCGGAATGAGTACACCTGACCGTTGGCTGGACGACGACGAGTTGGACGTTCTGCTGGCCGGCGCGTCGGCTGAACTTCTCGGCCAGGCTGAGTCCGTGGCGGACCCCACGAAGGTCTTGCTGGCCATCATGGATGCGCCCTCGGGCCCCGGGCAGGCTGCAGATCCAGACGATGTGACGGGGGCCGACGTCATCACGGTCGTTGACCTGCGCGCTCTGGCGCGTTCCGCGACCGAGGCGTTGGACGCTGTCAGGTCGCCCGGCCCGCTCGGCCCGTTGGACGAGTTGCCCGATCTCGCTGATCTTCTGACCCGCGGAGATCTTGAAGGTCCGTGGACGTCCGCGATCGACATGTCGCTGCGGTTCCGCGCCCGGGGGCTTCTGGACCGTCTCCCCGCTCTGGGCGCGGTCCTGCAGCAGTTGCGGGCCTTCACGAGCGTCCTGGGCCAAGCTCGCGACACCCAGCGCGAGATGCGATCGCTGAATGTGGACGCGGCCTTGGCCAAGTCGGACCGGCTCTTCGCCGAACAGGACCAGGCCCGGGAAGCGGGGCGGCTTCTGGTGCACTTGCTGAGGGGCGTTGAACTCGACGCCCGCGGGAGCGACTTGTCGAACCTGGCATTGGGCGAGCCGTCGACACTGGCCAGCCTGGTGTGGTCGGAGACGACGATCTGGCCGCCCGCCGTCGCGCGCTGGATCCGGGCCGAGTCCCGGGAGATCCAGCCCGGTGTCTACCAGGTGCTCGACATCGGTGAACGCAGCGCGATGTACCTGGGCAGGTGAACGCCGTGACAGACGTCAGCCGCTCCTGAGCTGAGACACCAGCGCTCGGGTGAGCGCCCTCTGTCCCGGCAGCGGGCCGTCTTCGCCCGGACGCGAAGGCGGCCCGTTGCCGACGATCAGCCGGCCAGGACGGCGTGTCCGGTGTCGGTGGCCTCCACCAGATCGGGGCGGCTTCCGTCTGCCGGAGTGACGACCCGGACCAGGCCCTGCTGCCACAGCTGGACGGAGGCGCCATACAGGGCGATCTGGCGCTCGGTCCAGGCCGGGTGGTCGGGGTGGTGCTCGTTGAGCCCGGGAGCGGGCGGGTTGATCGTCTCGAAGAACTCGGACATCGCCACCGGGGCGGTGGCCTCGGCGACCAGGGACAGCAGGGCCTTCTCGTCATCGCTCAGCGGCATGGCAGAAGGCTACGGCAGCAAGCCGACACTGCCCGGCTCCGACGCTTGGGCAGCCGCACCGTCCTTCGGCGCCGCAACTGGCCTCGCGCCGCTGGCGGGCATCGGCAGCCAAGCGCGGCCAGTGTGCGCGGGTGTGCGCCGCCGCTAACACGCCATCTACGGCGACCGAGGCGTCGGGCGAGCCGCAGGCCCGATCCGCGTCTCTTCCCAGGTGATCCACGTTCCGAAAGCCCGGTACCCGCGGCGACGTGGCGCCGCAGCGGTGCCAGCCGCCGCGGCGTACGGGGGTATCGGCACTGGTCATCGCCTCGCGTCGGAGCTTGCGCCCCCGCAGCACGACTGCTGGCCGGTTAACACCGCAGCCAATGATCATTGTTGATGATCAGTCAGGATTTGTCGGGGGCCGCTGCTACACCAATTCTCCGGGGGCGGGCCGCGCTGGGCGGAGCGCCGTTGTGGGAGGGGAATCGCATGGTGCCCGAGGGATACACCTACGTGAAGGGTCACATCCGCCGCAAGCCGCAGCGGAGGATCAACAAGACCAGCGGCTGGCTGATCGCGGCGCTCGTCGTCGGCGGTCTGTGGCTGTACGGACAGAGCGGCGGCTCGTCGACCACCACGAATACCAACCCCGGCACCACCGCCCCGGCCTCCGCCCCGGCCTCCGCCCCGGCGGCGGGCCACTGATGCGCCGAAAGCTCCGCCGGCTCGGGCTGCGGGCACCGCGTACGACGGCCGAACGCGTCGCCGCCGTCGTCATCGTGCTCGTCGTCGTGTCGTGGGCCGTGCAGGGCCTGCGATGGGTGGCCACAGACGGCCTGCCCGTGCTCGCGGCTCTGGCCGCTATCGGCGCGGTCGGCGTGGCCGTCTGGTGGCGGCTGCGAAGGGCGGGGGCTGCCGCGCGCCGCCAGCGACTGGCCTCGCTGCGGCTCGGCCTCGCCCAGATCGACGCGATGGACGACAAGCAGTTCGAGTTCGCCCTGCGCGACCTGCTTCTGCGCGACGGGATCGAGGCCCGGCAGGTCGGCCAGCAGGGCGACCAGGCCGCCGACGTGATCGGCCAGGACGGCCGGTGGGGCCGGATCGTCGTGCAGGCCAAGCACACCAAGGTCGGCGGCAAGGTCGGCTCGCAGGTGATGTACCAGGTCAAGGGCACCGCCCAGCCCGTGCACCAGGCCGATGTCGCGGTGGTCGTCACCAACGGTTCCTTCACCCGCGATGCCAAGGCGTGGGGCGACAAACACGGAATCTACTGGGTGGACCGCGAGGCGCTTCGGCGCTGGGCCGAGGGCGGCACCGCACTGCCTGAACTTCTTCGGCTGCCCCGCCGCGGCCCCCGACGCGGTCGACTCGGGGCGGCGGCTTGAGAACCCAGAACCACGACAGGGAAGGTGGCATGACGTCGCAGCCAGACGCACTGAAGGATCTCCCGGAGGATGCTGAATCGGACCCGGTCGCCGAACCCGGCCCGCTGCCCAGGTCACCCTGGCACTGGCAGGAGGAGGCACTGCTGGTCGCGCAGGGCCTCTTCTGGGTGCTCTTCTTCGTGGGGAACCTTCTCCTCGGTGCCTGGCTGGACCGGCACTTCTGGGTGATCAAGATCGCTCTGATCATCGGGTGCGGTCTCCTCGCGGCCTGGGGGTTCCGTCGCAACCGGCGCAAGGAGTGGGAGGGGAACGTCCGCCGCCACGGGCTGCGGTATTCGATATCCCAGATCGACCGCTTCCACTTCCACGCCTTCGAGTTCGCGGTGCGGGACCTGATGCGCCGAGACGGCTTCCGGGCCGAGCGAATCGGCGGCAGCGGGGACGACGCCTGCGATGTGCGGGCCGTGGACCCGGACGGCCGGATCTGGGCCGTCCAGGTCAAGCACCGGCGCGACGGCGCCGCCGGTAAGAAGATCGGCACCCCGGTGCTGCAGCAGGTCAAAGGCACCGCCCAGCCCGTCCACGGCGCCACCTTCGCTCTCGTCGTCACCAATGGAGGCTTCTCCGCCAAGGCCGTCCCGTGGGGTAAGGCCCACGACGTCCACCTTGTCGACCGTGAGCTGTTGGAGACCTGGGCGGCCGGCTCCGGACTGCTGTGGAACCTCATCGAGGACGTCCCCGCGCCGAAGCGCCACCCCTCCGACGCGGACCACAAGAAGGCCCGCCGCAGGTGACGAAGAAACGGGTGACGCCTTCCTCGCACGGCAGCTGCCCGGTCTCGGTGCAATGCCACGGTCCGACGGCGGCGGATGCCACCCTCCGCAGCTCTCACGTCCGTCGAAGAAGCCCGGGGCGGCGGTGCCTGCCCCGGCGCGGTTGATCGGTCTCCACGGCCGGCGCCGGTTCGGCGCCGGTTCGCACGGCGTCCGGGACGGGCTCGGCCGGTTCGTCGCCGAGGAGGACGGACTTCCAGACCCGCTCCTGGAGTTCGGCGATGCACGGGCCGCAGGCGAACATCGGCGCGTTCATCCCCGCCACGGTCGCCGGGCCGATCCACAGGACGCGGGTCCACCGCTGGCCGCAGTACAGCCAGCAGACACCGTCGACCCAGGGGTTGCCGTCGTCCGTTCGCGCGGGGGCGGGCAGGCCGCCCCGGGCGAATTCGGCGATGCCGGGGATCACGAGCACGTCTACGTCGAGCACTTGAAGGATTCTCCGGTCGGCGACCGCGCGGTGGCGGCCGGGTTGTCGGGCACTGCGGGGGCCGCCCCGCGGCCGGCGGCCAGGGGCGGCCGGCTGCAGGCGGGCCGGTGGGTCAGGACGGGAGCAGGCGGACGTAGGCCAGGCCGGGTGCCCGGTCGAGGTCGAGGGTGAAGCCCTCGATGTGGTCCGTGCCGACGGGCAGGGTGAGGGTGTAGCCGTTGCCCGCCCAGGTGGCGGCCCCGGTGGGGGCGAGACGGTCCGGGGTGCCGCGGCGCCACAGGTGGAGGGTGTCGCCGGTGCGGGTGAGCCGCAGGGTGCCCGGGACCTGGTCGCAGGTGAAGCGGCCGAGCTCGCGGCGGGGCTGGTTGCCGTCGTCCTCGCGGTGGTCGGCAGCGGCCGTGGTGACCGGCTGTCGCGCCCGCTCGGCCGCCAGCGGCAGCAGCTCGTCCAGGTCCTGGCCGGGGTGCTGTTCGAGCGCGCGGAGCACGGCCGCCGCGGCGTGGTCGGCGGCCAGGTCGGTGGTGTTGGCGAGGCTGACGATCCGCAGGCCCTCGCGGGTGAGGTGGGTGGCTGCGGAGAAGCCGTGTTCGTGGCCATAGTGGAAGACGGCGGTGTGCCCCGGGCGGGGGTCGGCGTACAGGCCCGGCCCGTACAGGTACGGCCGGTGGTCGGCCGTGCGGTAGCCCAGCATCTCCTCCCAGGGCAGCGGGGTGCCGTCGTGCTGCCACAGCTGATGGAGGTGACCGAGCCAGCGGTCGAGGTCACCCGCGGTGGTGAACAGGGTGCCGGGGCCGGGCAGGGCGACCGGGGGCTGGGTGTGCCGCCAGCCGCCGCCGGCGGGCCGGTAGGCGGCTGCGGCGCCGGGCAAGACCTGGCGGGGGTCGCTCTGGAAGCCGGTGGCGTGCATGCCGAGCGGGTCGAAGACCCGGCGGCGGGCGAGGTCGGCCAGGTCGGTGCGGTGGACGGTCTCCAGGAGTTCGGCCAGCAGGAGGTAGTTGGTGTTGCTGTAGAGGAACTGACCCTCCGGGACGGCGCGCTCGCGCTGCCGGTAGGCGAGGGTCCGCAGGTCGGCGGCGGTGTAGTGGTCGAGGTAGCGCAGGCCGGCGAGGCCGAGCAGGGTCTCGGCGTCGCGCAGGCCGGAGGTGTGGGTGATCAGGTCGGCGACGGTCACGTCGGTGAGCTTCAGCTTCGGCAGCAGGTCGGCGGCGCTCTGATGGAGGTGGATCAGGTTGTCGCGGACCGCGAGCAGGACGAGGTGGGCGGTGATCTGCTTGGCGACGGAGCCGGAATTGAACGCGGTGCCGGGCCCGATCGGGACCTGGTGCTCGACGCTGGCCAGGCCGGTGTGCCAGGTCGCCGGTTCCTGGCCGGGGCGGTGGACGAGCAGGGCCAGGCCCGGGGCGGTGGGGCGGTGGGCGGTCACAGGGTGAGCGCCTGGCGGTGGACGGCGGCCAGCCGTTCGCGCAGGCCCTCGTCGCCGATGAGGTGAAGGGCGCGCGGGTGGTCGGCGGCGCTGGCGGCGAGGAGGTCGCGCTGCTGGTCGAGGTAGGCGGTCAGGAAGTGCCGCAGGTCGCCGTCGGTGTGCTCCAGGACGCGGGCGGTGTAGAGCATGGTGAGGGGGAAGGCCCAGCAGGCGTGCAGGAAGCCGAAGGCGGGTCGCGTGCCCTGCTTCCAGGGGGAGTGGAACTCGGCCTGGTCGTCGATCTTGCAGCCGGTGGCGGTGAGGGCGTCGTTGAACCAGTTGTGGCCGGCTTCGTGGATGAGGTCGCGGGCCAGCACGGTGGGGTCGCCAACGTGGTCGAGGAAGACGGTGCCGGGCAGGCGGGTGATGGTCCAGCTGTCCAGCCTCTGGCCGAGCTGCTTGGTCCGCAGCAGGACGACCACGACGGCGTGCGCGGCAAGGAGGCTGCCGAAGCCGGTGTCGGCGGCGGTGGTGAACGCGCCGGCCGCCAGCGTCCGCAGCGCGATCGGCGCGGGTTCGGTGCCGGGGCCGAGCACGTAGTACGGCGTCTCCGAGATCGGGGAGCGGGGCAGGTCGGTGAGGTCGGGGGCGACGACGACGCGCGGGCCGAGCACGGTGGGGATGGAGCTGGCGGCGGCGTCGGCGTGCGGGTTGGCGGTGTACCAGTCGAAGGCGGCCCGCTCGCCCGAGCGGGCGGCCGTCTCGGCGCCTTCGAGGGCGTGGTGGGCCAGGCAGTAGTCGGCGGCGGGGCCCAGGCCCGTGGGCCGGGGCCGAGTGCCGGGGGTGAGGATCGTGTGGATCTTGGCGGTGCGCTCGTCGTGCAGGCGGCTGGTCGGCGGGAAGTCGAAGAGGCCGGGGTTGTCCACGTGCGGGCTCCTGTCCAGATGGAAAGGGGTGGCCTGGGGCCGGGCCCGCCGCGGTCGGGTCCGGCCCCAGGGTGGTTACCTCCGGCGTTCAGCGCGCCGGGCGGTCAGGGGTGTTCAGGCGACGTCGCCCTCGGCGGTCGGCCAGCCCTCGGCGGAGACGCTGGAGGTGTGGGCGGTGGTGCGGACGGTCTCGTCCTCGCCGCGCAGGTCCTCGACGTCGGCGAGGAACTCGGAGATGCGGTCGTTGTCCATGGGGTCCTTCTCCTTCTGAGCGAATCGGATGGTGTGGTGCGTGCCCGTTGCGGTGGTGCGTGCTCGGGCACCGGGCGGTGATCGCGCCCGGGTCACGGTGGCCTCCCGGTCAGTGCGAGGCGGTGCGGGCGGCGGTGCGGAGCGCGGCGGCGAGGTCGCTCATGGCGGGGCGGTCGCTGCCCTGGTCGGAGAGGGCTGCGACGACCAGCGTCCGCAGGACGGCGGGGATGAGGGCGAGGTTGGCGTGGCCGCCGAGGCGGGGGATGTCCGCGCACAGGTAGCGGTAGATCAGGACGGCGAGGCTGAACACGTCGGCGGCCGGGCCGGCCTGGTGGTAGCCGGTGAGGTACTCGGGCGGCCAGTGGACCTCGGGTCCGCGGTGCTCGGGGCCGCGCGCGACGGACAGGCGGCGGGCGGCGCCGAGGTCGGTGATGAGGCCGCAGCCGCCGTGGATGAGGATGTTCTCCTGGTAGACGTCCCGGTGGACGATGCCGCGCTGGTGAAGGGCGAGCAGGCCTTCGGCGACGTCGGCGAGGATGTTCAGGCCCTCGTCGGTGTCCTTGCCCGAGGCCATGAGGGTGCGGAAGTTGCCGCCGTCGCACAGCGGCATGGTGTACCAGTCGAACCGCTCACTGGTGCCACGTTCGAGCAGGGGGACGACATGGTCGGCGCCGCCGGCGGCCTGCGTGAGGTCGGCCTCGTGGCGGAAGTCCTCGCGGGCCAGGGCGCGTTCGGCGTCGGTCATCTGCGCGTACCAGTAGAAGCCGTAGGCGGCGCTTCGCTGGTCGGCGGGGAGTTCGGCCAGGACGTGGTTGGAGCCGAAGCCGGCCTTCAGCACGACAGGCTGGCCTCCGGTGCGGTGGGCGGTGACCAGGGTGCTGGCGCGGGTGAAGGCGAGCAGGTCGCTCACCTGCCATCCGTCCGCGCGGAGTTGGTCGATGACCCAGGCGGCGGGGTGGAGGGGGTGGAGGTTCATCAGCTCGCTTCCTCAGGTCGCGGACGGGCGGGTGGAGCCGTTCAAGTGGGCGAGGCAGTCGGCGGCCAGCTGGTCGAGGTCGGCCTTGGTGGTGCAGGGCCGCTGCCAGACCTCCAGGCCCGTGCAGCGGCTCCAGGCGGTGGCGGCCTGCGGGTAGAGGTCGGCGAGGCGGGCGGCGGCCTCGGGGCGGTCGGTGAAGCGCGGGGCGCTCTCGCGGCCGGCGAGGCGGGCCTGGCACAGGTCGGGCTCGGTGGTCAGCAGGACGGTCAGCTGCGGGCGGGCCCGCTGTTGCTCGGCGAGGCGCTCGACGTACTCGGCGACCGGGCGCCGGTGGACCAGGGCGAGCAGGCAGGCGGTGGACAGGCTGAGCCGGTCGGCGATGACCGGGCCGCGGGCGAGCGCCGGGGTGAGGTTGAAGCGAGCGTGGAGTGCGAGGTCCCAGCAGGCCGCTTCGACAGCTTCCTCGGGATCGTCGGAGCTGTGTCCGGCCCGCAGCCGCACCAGGGTGCGGGTGGCGGCCAGGGAGAGCCAGGAGAACTGGCCGGTGTGGTCGAGCGCGATGCCGCCGGTGCGGGCGTCGGCGAGGAGCCGGTCTCGCAGGGTGCTCTTGCCGGCGCCGGGTAAGCCTTCCAGGGCCATGAGCACGGCGGTCACCTCGCCGGTTCGTCGGCGGCGAGCCAGCTGATGAACTTCGCGCACCGCCCGGCGGTGACCGGCAGGGTGCCGTGGGCGAGCTGGGAGCCGTACAGCAGCGCGGTGCCCGGCGCGGGATCGACGGACCAGCGGGTGCGGGGCATCGTCGTGAACCAGTCGGCGGAGTTGTCGGCGCCGTCGTGGGCCAGCCACATGCCTTCCGCGTAGCCGTTGGCAGCCGGGTCGGGGGCCTGGCGGTACCAGAGCCGGTCGCTGGAGGCGGTCTCGACGTAGAAGTCGCCTCCGGCGTCGGCCTGGGTGATGACGACGCTGATGCCGGCGATCTGGCGGGGCCAGGCGAGCGGGTCGGGGGCGATGCCGTCGAGGTGGCTGGTGATGTGCTGGCCCGCCCCGTACTCGACGTACGTCCACGGGCGGCACACGGTGATGGAGGGCATGACCCGGGCCAGGGCCGGGCGGGCCCGGTCGAAGGCGTCCTGGAGGATCTTCTCCGCCTCGGCGGGGATACCGGGGATCTCGACGCGTCCGGCGGGCTCGTAGACGGCCATGGCCTGCTCGTGGCTGTGGCCGGGGATCTCGTGGATGGAGGTGCGGCGCTCGTCGCCGAAGCGGTCGGCGTCGGCGGCGGTCAGGACGTCGTGCATCAGGGCGGCGAGCTGGAGCCGCTCGGCGGAGCCGAGGAAGTTCTCGATGCTGCCGACGCCGGTGGTCTCGGCGATGTGGATCGTCACGGGGTGGGCCTCCTGGTGTCGAGGACGCGGCGGATGTCGTCGAGGTCGGTGCAGTGGTTGAGCCAGCTGACGACCGGGCTGCCGCCCCGGGCCAGCGGGTCGCGCCACAGGGCGAGGAGTTCGCCGGTCAGCGGCAGCTCGCCGGTGCCGGGCAGCAGCCAGGCGCCGGCCTTCTCGCCGGCCTGGGCGGCGGGGCAGGGTGCGTGGTGCTGGTGGACGAAGACGCGGGTCAGCCGGGCGGCGGCGGCCTCCCTGCACGCCTGCCGGGTCGCGCTGTTGGGCTCGGGCCGCCGGTAGGCGCGGTGCTCGGTGGCCAGCCACGCGTCGGCGACGGCGGCGGCCGAGCCCGCGACGCGGCACGTCGCACAGCAGGCGGGCCCGTGCGACGGACACCGCCCGGCGCCGGCGCCGAGGGTGGTGGCGGCTTCGTCGAGGACCGCCCACGCGCTGTGGGCCAGCAGCCCGCCCGCGTCCGGCCGCGCGGGCCCGGACGGGGTGCGGTGGTTGCAGCACGGCTCGCAGCCGCCGATGGTGGCGCGGGCCGGGGTGAGGGCGGGTTCGATGAACAGCGCGTGGAAGTAGGAGATCCGCCCCAGGAGCTGGTGGACGGTCACCTCGTCGCCGGGCCTCATCCCGCCACCGCCGTGGACGCGGCATCGGCCGGGGCCGGCAGCGGGCAGGAGCACGCCGTACCCACCGGGCGCTCGGTCGCCAGCACCGTGGCCAGGGCACGGGCGGCGGCGTCGAGGTCGGCGAAGTAGGCGTCCCAGTCCTGGCGGCGGTGCGGGTGGAGGCTGAGGTCGAGGACCGGGACAGTGGTGCCGGAGGTCTCGCAGGTCAGCTCGGAGCGGGCGACGCGGACCTCGATGCCGCCGGGCAGCACGGAGGCGACGGCGGTGGCCGCGCGGCACAGGGCCGCTGCGGTGCGGGCGTACTCGGCGCGGTCGCGCGGCAGCAGGCCGATCCGTAGTTCGGCCGGGGCCAGGTCCAGGCCGCCGTACGGGTGGCCCTGGCAGCTGTCGTAGGTGATCAGGCCCCAGCCGGTGGTGAGGACGTCGACCAGCGGCCAGACGCGCGGTTCGATCGCCTCGCGCCAGTTCGGGTGGGCGGGGTCAAGGTCGTCGGCCTCGTGGACGCCGGGCAGGCCGACGGTGTTGATGTTGCCGTGCTCGCTGGCGTGCAGCCGCACCTCGGCGCGGGTGGCGGCGGGGTCGTCCCAGCGGGCGGTGAAGGCGTTCACGTCGCGCATGCTGTTCGGGCTGCGGGGGTGCCAGCGCAGGCTCTGGCACCAGGCGCCTTCGGGGTGGGCGGGCTGGGCGAGGAGGGCGGCGATGCCGTCAACCATGCGCATCCGGTAGTCGCAGTAGGCGTCGCCGTCCACGGCCGGGTCCTGGCGCCAGCGGGTGGCGATGCAGCCGCCGCCGCAGGTGCTGCGGTAGTCGCAGCCCGCGCACTTGGCCATCAGCGCCTTGCCCTGGTTCAGCAGCAGGTTGCCCTGCTGGAGGCGGGCCACCTCGTCCTGGCCGGTGATCTCGTCGAGCTGGCCCAGGCGAACCTGGGGCCACGGGAGTTCGTCGCAGGAGCCGAACCGGTTGTCGGGGTAGAGGGTGAAGACGTGGTCGCACTTGAGGTCGGAGAAGTGGCAGAAGCCGCTTCCTAAGCCGCGCAGGCGCCGGATCGTGGAGACGGCCGGCTCCAGCTTGATCCGGGTGAAGTGCCCGGCGCCGATCCAGTGGGCGGTGGCGGCCAGCACGAACTCGGCGTACTCGTCCGGGTGGATCGCCCACGCCGGCCCGCCCTCCGCGGCGAGGGCGGCCTGCTGGAGCAGGCGGCTGGCCGGGACGCGACGGGCCCGCACGGTGGTGGAGCGGCGGATGGCGGTGTCGAAGCAGGGCACGAAGCTGACCGCGTTGACCGCCGCGAAGGCGGCGAGGTGGTCGAGGACCTGCTCGGCCCGGCCCAGCACGGCCGGGGTCACGGTGGTGATGACGCCGACCTTGCGGCCCCGCTCGGCCAGCAGCTCCAGGGCCGCCGCGACGCGCGGGTAGACGGGCAGGCCGTCGTAGCCGATGCGCCAGGCGTTGCCCTGGGCGTCGCCGTCGAGGGAGACACCGATCTGAAGGCCGGGGCAGAGCTCGTCGAACAGGTCGAGCCACTGCCCGTCGAGCTGGACGGCGTTGGTCTGCATCGACACGCGCACCACCTGCGGCTGGGCGGCGAGTTCGAGCAGGACCTCGGCGACCGCGTCGCGGCCGGCAGTCAGCGGCTCCCCGCCGTGGAGCTCGACGGCGAGCGGGCGGCCCCGGAAGAGCCGGGCCAGCTGTCCGATCTGGTCGGCGCTGATCCGGGCTCCGCCGGGAACCTCCTTGCGCTTCTCGTAGCAGTGGGGGCAGTCGATGTCACAGGTCTCCCCGCGCAGCTTGACGATCACCGACACCGCCGTGCTGGTGTCCTCGGGCTGAAGGCTCCGGTAGAGCCGGTCGATCGGGTGGTGCTGTTCGGTGGTGCGGTGCATCGGCTGCCTCCCTTGCTGCCGTGACCGGGTGGTTAGTCGGACAGGCGTCCCAGCAGGGCGCCCTGGCCGGACTGGAGGATGTGCGCGGCCTCCAGCGGAATCCAGAAGCACTCGAAGTGGGTGGGCTCCTGCTCGCCGTCGTGGTCCTCCTGGCTCATCCACCGCTCCGGGGTGGGCTCGGTGAGCTCCAGATGGAAGACGTGCCGGTGCTGGATCTCGAACCGGTACGGGCTGATGTCGTACTCGGTCTCGCCGAGCTTGCGCACGATCTTGAAGTCGTTCAGGCCGGTCTCCTCCCGGGCCTCGCGCAGGGCGGCGGCCTCCGGGGTCTCCCCGGGGCGAATGCTGCCGGCCGGGACCTGGATGCCGACCTCCTCGTAGGAGTAGTCGGTGTGCCGGAACACCAGCAGCCGCCCGTCGCGTACGACGTAGACGAGCACCTTCTCCTTGGTGACCTTCTCGGGCATCGGAACCTCCACGTGGTCGGGAATGATCGTCTGGAGCTTGCGGGAACGCGGCTCCAGCCCTTCGGTCCGGCGGTGACACCGGACCGGCAAGCCCACGAGTCTAGGTCCCCTGAGTGACCGTCAATTCACTTTCTCCCGCCCCCTGCCGGGGCAGTTGGACCACTGTGTGATGGGATGATCAGCCGGGTGCCGCGGCCATCGCCGGCGCCCCTTCGAAGGCGCTTTCGCCCTCGCAGCCCGCAGAGTGGAGGCTGAACCGGATCTCCTTGCCTCGCGGCAGGAGTTCGGTCTCCAGCCCGCCCACGAGGCCGGCGAGCAGGAGGAGCCCCCGCCCGCCGGTCGCATCCCGATCCGGCTCGCTGGCCAGCGGCAGCCGGTCGTCGAAGTCGGTGACGCCGACGCGGATGCCGTCCGAGGTCTCCCGCACCAGCAGCTCACCCCCGCCTGCGGTGTGCAGGAGGACGTTGGTCAGCAGTTCGGTCACCCCCAGCTCCGCCACGTCCGCGAACTCGCTCTTGCACCAGATCCGCAGCTGGGCCCGCACGATCTCGCGCACGCGCCCCATCGCTTCGGGCCGCAGCACGGGAAGGACCAGGCGGAGCTCCCCAAGCTGGTCGACAGTCGCGGCAGACATGGGCCCTCCGGATGGCTTCGGATACGGGGCTGGCGTCGCGGTCCGTGCCCAATGGGGCACTCTGCGCTCGGCCGGGTTTCGATGATGGACCCGCCCGTGGCAGAAGGGCAAGGGCCCCAGAGAGGAAAACCTTTCTTTCTGGCGATCTGTCATATGCACCTACTGGCACGGCCACTACGCTTTCCTTCTGAAAGCTGTGGTTCCAGAGTCAGGAGGTGCGATGCCCGTCGAGCCGACCCCGCGCCGAAGGCGCCTGGGGGCAGAGATCCGCCGCGCCCGCGAGGCGCTGGGATGGAGCCTGGAAGAGGCCGCCCAGCACCTCGGCTACAAGGCGCTGTCGACCGTCAGCAAGATCGAGAACGGGACTCAGGGTGTCAAGCTCCAGGTCCTGCCCCACTTCTTCGAGGTCCTGCAGATCCACGACCCGGCCCGGCGCGAGCAGTGGCGAGAGCTGGTCCGACGTGCCGGCGAGCCGGACTGGCACCAGCGCTACCAGGGCGTCGTCGAGGACCCCCTGAGCGACTACCTGACCGAGATCGAGGAAGCCCTCGACCTGTTCCACTGGAACTCGGGCTCCCTGCACGGCCTGCTCCAGATCCCCCCGTACGAGCGGGCGATCGTCGAAGGCAGCCGGGCCTGGACCACCGCCGAGGACATCGAGCGGTTCATCGCCATGCGTGCCGAGCACCGGCAGGCCATGGCCGAGCGCCAGCCGCCCTTGAAGATATGGTCCGTGATCCCCGAAGGGCTCCTGCGCCAGGAGGTCGGCGGCCGGGCCGTGGCCAGGGCCCAGGTCGAGCACCTCATCGACCTGCTGAAGAGCGACCCGAACACGACGATCCAGGTCCTGCCGCTGAGCGCCGGCGCGCACGCGGGCATGGACGGGTCGTTCATGCTGATGTCGTTCGCTACCGGCGCCGACACGGTCACCATCGAGGCGACCCGTGCTCGGCTGCACCTCACCGACCACGAGTCGGTCGAGGTCTATCGCACCACCAGCAACCACCTGAAGTCCGATGCCCTCGGCCAGAAGGCATCGCTGTCCCTGCTCAAGACGATCGCCAAGGAACTCGCGTCATGAACAAGAACGACCTCGACCCCGCCTGGCTCGAGCAGCAACTCGCCTCAGCCGAGTGGCAGACCGCCAGCAGCGGTGGCACCAACTGTGTGGAGGTCGCCTTCCTCGACAGCGCCATCGTGGCAATCCGCGACTCCAAGAACAAGCACAAGCCGCCGCACATCTTCGACGACGCCGAGTACGACGTCTTCGTCGCCGGCATCATGCGCGGCGAACTGCGCAGGCGCTGAGCCCCGAACTACACTTGCCCCCGAAAGCCCCGGTGGACCGCTGACCTCGGTCAAGTCGCCGGGGCCACGTTCGTCCCGGCCATCCCCGCCGCCGTCACCGCCGTCCGCGCGGCCGGTTCACCGCCTCACCGCGCGTACGGTCTCGGCCGATTCGTCAGTGCTCCGCAGCCCCCAGCCGGTAGCGTGATCCGCTGGACACCACCTGTAGCCGTGCGAAGACCCGGGGAATCCGAATGAGCAAGCAGGCCGTCATCTACGTGCAGCGGCTGGGCATCACCGACCAGCGGGCCGAGCAGGTGTTCCTGCTGCTGGCCGAACGCACCGAGATCACGAGCAACCTGTGGGACGCGGAGATCCCCGAGATCATGGGCCTCGAGGTTACCCCCGCCGACATCCCCGAGCTCGCCGCCCGGGTCGGCCTCGACCCGGAAGGGTTCCGCGCCCAGCTACGGGGCCTGAAGCAGCACGTGCGGATGGACGTCCTGGAGCACGACGACGGCGTGTGGGAGATCGTCTACGGCCCCTCGTACACCGACCGCCGGCTCTCGGCCCCGCTGCCCCCGGTCATCACCGAGGAGAACGTCGGCGGGCTGCACGCCTTCTCGCTGCCGGGCTGGGACCACTACAGCACCTGGGGCTACGAGGACGGTCTCAACCACTACTACGCGCAGCTCTACCACAACAGCGACGACCGCGACGCCGTGCCTCGGATCTGGATCACGCCACCCACGTACGTGGTGCGGACGATCGACGAACTTGCCCAGGCCATCGCCGTGGCCCTCACGCCGTACGAGCCCATCCCGATGCCGGCCGTGGTCGTCAAGATGTACCTGACCAAACCGCCGACCCGCTGAACCGGAAGGCTGGCAATGGCGGCGTTGCTACCTCCCAGCAAGGCCCTGACCTGCACATACATGCCCAACGGAGCATTGGTCCACTGTCCGCGGCCTCGGGTAGCCTCCCGCGGTGATCATCGACTGCGAAGCCCCAGTTACCCCGCCCAACTATGAGGACGAGACCCTCCGATGGGAGATGGGCAACTACATCGCCGAGGCGGGCCCCGACGAGTTGTTCGCCTCGTACCTGTGGGCCCGTGAGTGCAAGATCGCACGAGCCATCCATCTGGGCCTGTCGAAGCATCGTGACGCCGTCAAGGCCGAGCTCGACCGCATCCAGCCCCGCCTGTACGGAGGCAGGAAGACCGCGCCCCTCTGGACCCCCACCCGGGACGACTGCGTCAAGGCGGCCGTGAACGCTCACAACAAGCTCTACTTCGAACACAAGGAAGCCGAGGCAAAGGAGCAGGAAGCCTGGGACATCTGGATTACCCTGCTCGACGACTCAGGTCAGATGAAGAAACTCCTCACGCGCTACGGACGGATCGCGGAGCGAGGCCCGTTCCTGCTGGACACCGCGGCCAAGCTCTGGCACGACCTGCCGGAGGCCAGGGGACGGATGGAGGAGATTCTCCGTGCGTACCGCGACGAACTGCATCCGATAGCACTGCGCGACGCCGCGCGGATCGCCTTCGAGGAGTCGGCCAAGAGCATCTCGATGGACCGGCTCCACGGCATGCACCACAAGGAATTCGAGTTGGCCGTCGCCGGCCTCGCAGAGCGCGACGGCTTCCAAGTCCGGCGCGATCGCGGCGGGGCAGGTGACCTGGGAGCCGACGTTATCGCCCTGACACCCGATCAGAAGCGCGTCGTCATCCAGTGCAAGCACGTCAAGGACCAGCGAACCAAGGTCGGATCGCCCGCACTCCAGACGCTCAACGGAACCGCCCGTCCCGTCCACCAAGCCGATGTCGTCGCGGTCGTCACCAACGGCAGCTACTCCGAACCGGCCCGAGACTTCGCCCGAACGCAGAACATCGTCCTCATCGACTGGGTCACCATGCGGGACTGGGCGACCTGGGGCCAGCCCCTGTCTGAGGTCCTGGGCATCGGCGAGCCGCGAGGCGCGGCCGCAGCGGCATGACGTCCGTTACGCCCGTCGGATCAGATCGCGCGAGCAGCCCGCGCTGAAGGCATGCTGCAGACAACACGGGCCTTGTGGAGCACCGGGCCTGCCGCGACACCCCGTGACTAGTCCGACTGCCCATTCACCAGTTCCTGGAAGACCGGGCAGTCCACAGCGTGCCACTCCCGGACGAAGGTCTCGTCGGCGTCGTCGCGGACGATCTCCGCATGCCAAGGCAGGCAGTCGTGACAAGGCCAGATCTCGTACGGCGTTCCGTCCTCACGGTGGGCCAAAAGATCCACCGATCCCACGGGGGCCGAGTACGTCGTGTTCGTCTTACGCTCACCGAGAGGATTCACCCGGCCAGTATGGAACCCATCAGCGTCCGGCGGTGTGCCCAAGTTCGAACTGATGGCTGTCCCACCCGCCTGCTATACCGCCGTCATGTCATCCCACCGTCCGGCGATGTCCCGACCGCTTCGGTCACTGCTCGACTCCATGCGGATCACGGACTGCGCGCTCCTCCACCCGAATCTCCAGAAGCCCAGAGAGTCGAGCAACAGCGAGACCAAGGCTCTCCGCTGGCACAGGGACAAGCACGAGGTGGATGGTCACTGGGGCCTCTCGGACCTCGGAAGGTCACGGCTCCAGATCGCCCACGTTCGGAGCTGGCCCGCCACCAAGGAACTCAGCCTCCACCTTCCACTCCTTATCGCCCAGCGCCGATTCCACTCGCTGGCCAACGTCGCGCTGCTTTGCGCCGAAGCGCACGACCTCTACGACGGGACCGCCTTGATCGGCACGTCAACAATGTTGGCAGCCTCGGCGCTGATGTGGGAGCGGCCCGAAGCTCGCGACCCGCTCGAGCTCTTTCTGAGAACAACGATCAACGCCCCTGGCGGGCACCAGACGGAGAACACCAACGTCCTCCACGCTGCCGAGGTCCTTACCCGCGTGCACGGCGCCAAAGTTGATCATCTAGTGGGCGCTTGGGAGCAGCGCCTGTACGAGGCCCGACGCGCCATAGATCACGGTGAGGCCGCCTCGATCCACCGTGGTGACGAGGCAGTCTTCGCGATGCCTAGGTTCGAGGAGCGCCGCAGCTCTGCCTCCCGAATCGCCATGTGATCTGCACCACAGCCAAATGCCCGATCGCTGAAGCACTCACTGAACTTTTGGCCGAGACACTGAACGACTGGATGAGACGGGACAGCCGCCTTCGTGCCCGGTGTTCAGCGCGGCCAGCAGGTCCGACACCTCGGCCCCGCGGACCTCTCCGATCACCAGCCGGTCCGGACGCATCCGCAGTGCCTGCCGGACGAGGTCCCGCAGCGTGAGCTCACCCAGCCCCTCCTGGTTGGGCGGTCTGCTCTGCAACCGGACGACGTGCGGATGGGCCGGCCGCAGTTCGGCGGAGTCCTCCGCGATGACGATCCGCTCCTCCGGCCCGACCAGGCCGAGCAAGGCCGCGAGCAGCGTGGTCTTGCCCGTGCCCGTCCCGCCGGACACCAGCAGCGACAGCCTGGCCCGCAGGATGCCGGCCAGCAGGCCGGCGCCCTCCGGCGGCAGCGCCCCGCCCGCCACCAGTTCGTCGAGCGTGAACGGCTGGGGCCGGCAGACCCGCAGCGAGATGTGCGTGCAGCCGGCCGCGATCGGCGGCAGCACGGCGTGCAGGCGGGTGCCGTCCGGCAGCCGGGCGTCCACCCAGGGCCGCGCGTCGTCCAGCCGCCGTCCGGCCGCGGTGGCCAGCCGGTGGGCCAGCCGCCGTACCGCCTCGGCGTCGGCGAACCGGATTCCGGTGGCCCGGTGCAGGCCGCCGCCACGGTCGACCCACACCTCGTCCGGACCGTTCACCAGGACGTCCGTGACGTCGGGCGCCGCCAGCAGCCGCTCCAGCGGGCCCGCACCCACCAGTTCGGCGCGCAGCGAGCGCACGGTGTCCAGGACTTCGTCCCCGCCGAGCGGCGGCCGGGTGGCCCGCAGCACGGCCGCGACCGACCCCGCCGTCGGGGCGGCACCCGACTCGGCCAGCCGCAACCGGACCGCGTCCACCAGCTCCGCCGTCCGCTCCTCCCGGGCGGTGCGCCCGTACGGGCAGGGGTGGCGCGGCGCCTCGGGTGGCCCGCCGGGCGGCGGCACGCTCCTGAGCGGCCGGTGCTCCCGCGCACCGTCGCCCCGGCTCTTCGGACCGCCCCCCGCCCGCACGGTGGGGCCTGTTCTACGCAGACGGACCATCAGTACACACCTCCTCCGACCGCCGGCACCGGCGGCAACACCTCGTCCAGGAAGGTCTCGCAGAAGCGCGCGAGCGGGCCGCCGTCCCGGATGCCGGGCGGGACGCCCTTCTCGACGTCCTCCGCCAGGCCGGGCTCCGGCTCCAACTCCCCCGCGAGCTCCAGCCGCAGCCCGCGGGCGATCCGGTGGGCCGGGAGTCCGAAGGTGCGCGGTGACCGCACCACCGCCCGGACGTCCCCGAGCCGCATCCGGGCGGCCGCCGCGACCCGGTCGGCGGCGGCCACCGCGCGCAGTTCGGCCGGCACCACCAGCAGCGCCAGGTCGGACTGCTCCAGCGCCTGCCCGGCGGCCGCGTCGAGATGGCGCGGCACGTCGACGACGACCAGCCCGCCGCGCCGCCGGGAGGCGGCCAGCACGCTGCGCATGGCCTCCGGCGGCACGGTCAGGGTGTCGCCGCGGTCCCAGGACAGGCAGGAGAGCGCGGAGATCCGTTTGAGCACCGGTAGCGCCCTGGCCAGTTCGACCCCGCTGACCCGCCCGCGCGAACCGGCCAGATCGGGCCAGCGCAGCCCGCGGGCCGCCTCGCCGCCGAGCAGGATGTCGAGGCCGCCGCCCAGCGGATCTCCGTCGATGAGCATCGTCCGCCGCCCCGCCCGCGCGGCCGTGACCGCGAGGGCGCAGGCCAGGGTCGAGGCCCCGGCCCCGCCCCGGCCGCCGAGCACGGCGACGGTGAGCGCCGGGGAGCCGGCGCCCTCGGCCGCGTCGGCGATCCGGTCGAGCAGCCAGGCTTCGGCGTCGGGGAGGAACAGCACGTGCTCGGCGCCGAGTTGGACGGCTCTGACCCACACCCCGGCGTCGTCGAGGTCCAGCCCGAGCAGCAGCACCCCGCCGCGCCGGCCGAGCCCGGCGCACCGGGCGGCCTGGTCGTCCCCGATGAGCACCAGTGAGGCGCCCTCCCAGAGCTCGCGCGGCGGTGGTGCGCCCCGGATCAGCCTCGGTTCGGTGCCGGCGGCCGCGCAGAGCCGCAGCAGGTGCTCGGCCAGGCCCTCGTCCTCGGTGACGACGAGCGGACCGGTGGCCCCGGGCCCTTCGGTGGTGGCGTGGTCGGCGATCGGCGTCGACATGACGGGCTCCCCTCTGCGCCGACGGCCGCCAGGGGCGGTCCGGGGCGCACGTCGGACGGTTCCGGCGAACGGCCGCCCGGCAGACCTCGTGGGAGAGAGGGAGGTGAGATCCGCCCGGCGACCGCCGCCGACCATCACGGTGGGGGGAGATCGGGATTCCGTCATCCACGATGCGAATCCCTGTGGATAACTCGTGGGCTGTGGAGGAAAACGTTCACCCGGGCGGGGGATTAATCGTCAAAGAATTGACGATCGGGGATCACGGAGACGAACCGGAAGCCCGTCGCGCCCCCCGCCGGCCACCCGGCAGACCCTCCCGGAGGCCGCTCGGACACCCCGCCGCAGCAGCCCGGCCCACCGATCGGAACCAGCCGAAGAGCCATGGGCAGCCATGAGCAAATGGCGACACAGAGTGACGAAAGGTGGTCAGTGGACCAGGGTGTCGACACCCCCTGTACACCGTCGGCGGGGCGGCCGCGGCGCTCGCCGCGAAGGGCCTTCAGGCCCTGAAAATGGCCCCGGACGTGCGACGACCCCCGCCGGGGGGGAGAGCGGGGGTCGTCTATCCACAGCCCGACTCGGGGGGGAGGAGCCGGACCGGGTTAGCACGGTCGCGAACGATCCGTGACTTCCATGGTGTACCCGAGCGGCCAGAAACACAAACCCGCACGCCCACGAGTACACCGAATGGCGGCCTGTTTTGCGGCTCCCTCTATCCTCGGTTCCCGTGGACACCACCGAGAACGCCGACGACCACGCCGACGAGTCCCCGGGCGAGGCCACCGGGCCCGCGCAGACCCGCTCACCCGTTCGCCCCAGGCCGGGCGGGCCGCGCACGGCGGCCTTCTTCGACCTGGACAAGACCATCATCGCCAAGTCGAGCGCGCTGGCCTTCAGCCGCCCGTTCTACCAGGGCGGTCTGATCAACCGTCGGGCCGTACTGCGCAGCGCGTACGCCCAGTTCGTCTTCCTGGTCGGTGGCGCGGACCACGACCAGATGGAGAAGATGCGCGAGTACCTCTCCTCGCTCACCCGGGGCTGGAACGTCCAGCAGGTCCGCGAGATCGTCGCGGAGACGCTGCACAACCTGATCGACCCGATCATCTACGACGAGGCCGCCTCACTGATCGAGCAGCACCACGCGGCCGGTCGGGACGTGGTGATCGTCAGCAGTTCGGGCTCCGAGGTGGTCGAGCCGATCGGCGCACTGCTCGGCGCGGACCACGTGATCGCCACCCGGCTCAAGGTCGAGGACGGCTGCTACACCGGCGAGATCGAGTACTACGCCTACGCCGAGAACAAGGCCGCCGCCATCCGGGAGTTGGCCGAGTCCGAGGGCTACGACCTGGCCGCTTCCTACGCCTACAGCGACTCCTCCACCGACCTGCCGCTGCTGGAGGCCGTCGGCCACCCGTCGGCGGTCAATCCCGACCGCGCGCTGCGGAAGGAGGCCCAGGCCCGGGAGTGGCCGGTGCTGGTCTTCGACCGGCCGGTGGAACTGCGGCGGCGACTCCCGGAGTTCTCCGCGCCGAGCGGCTCGGTGCTGACGGCCGTGGCGATCGGGACGGCGGCCGTGACCGCCGGGGTCATCTGGTACCTGGCCCACCGGCGCCGTCCGGAGGCCTGAGCCGCCCGCCGCGGGCCCGCAACACAGGCAAACGCGGGCCACCCACCGCAGGCCTCGCAACGCAGGCAAATCAGACAATCAGCGCAGAGTTCACTTTTCGGGTTCCCCTTTCGCCCGAAACGCGATACAAATGAAGCACGGCCCGCGAGACCCGGTCAGGACCCGAAGAGGTCAAACCGACAACGCAGTTAAGGCCCCACGGACCGCGTGTACAGATGACCGAGCACCCACATGCAGCCGACCCGCTGTCGGGCCGCTGGACCAGACGAACGGGCAGGATCCCCGTCTGATCAGCACTTCCGGTGCATGCATGGTCACCCGGTATCTGCACCAGCGGCGGCACCAGGCAGGATCAGGTGCCGCCGCATCTTCGTGTCAGAAGCGCCAGAAGCTCCGGAAGAGCCCGCGCCCCTCCCGCGCCCGCTCAGACCATCCCGCGCTGCATCGCCTCGCAGACCGCCGTGCTCTCCCGCACCCCGAGCCGCAGCGCCCGCCCGCAGTGCGCGATCCAGGCCGCCATCCTCTCGGGCGTGCCCGCCAGGTAGCCGGCCAGGGCCCGCCGGTAGGCGTCGGTGCCGAGTTCCGCCAGCCCGACCTCGGCCGGGCAGATCGACTTCGGGTCGAGCCCCTCGGCGAGCAGCACGATCCGCTGGGCGGCCCGCGCGATCACGCCGTTGTACGCGCCGAACGGCCGCAGCGCGAGCAGTTCGCCGTGCACCACGGAGGCGACCACCAGGGCCGGCGTCCCCACGCCCTGGCCCTCGGCGCGCGCCACCAGCAGCCGGGAGAGCTGGTCGAGCCGGGCCGCGACCTCCTCGGCACCCGGGGCGGGCGGCAGCACCGGCAGCGGCTCGTCCACCTGGGCGACCTCGACGCTCTCCACCGGCTTGAGCCCCAGCGGGAACAGCTCCTCGACGCCTTCGCCCGCGCGGCGGGGCCGCCCGGCGGACGGCTCGCCGTCGCCGTCGCCGACGGCGAGCAGGTGCAGCCGGGCCAGCACCTGGAGCGGCGAGTGCCGCCAGATGCTGAGCAGCTGGCCGGCCTCGGCGGCGATCCGCAGGGCCGCGCCGACCGTCCGGGCCTCGGGGTCCGCGCTGAAGTCGCTGCGGCGCCGGACCTCCTCCAGCGGCCAGTCGGCCCCGGCCAGCGCCGCCGACGCGCGGGCGCCGCGCAGCGCGGACTCGGAGGTGACCTCGGCCGCGCGGCGGCGCATCACCCGGTGGCCGTAGAGCCGGTCGACGGCCTTGCGCACCTCGGCCACGGCGTCGGGCACCCCGGGGAGCTGGGCCAGCGGGGCGAGGGGATCTGTTCCATTGCTCACCTACCCGAGAGTAATGAACAGCCGGCCCCTCCCGGAACAGCAACCCCGGATCACCCGTTAGAGGCAATCCTCACTTCCCTCCGCCGAGGAGGCCCAAACCCCGGCTAGCATGGCCACTATCGGAGACGATAACTATTTCCACTTAGGGGCCTCGACATGTGCGACCCCTGAGCAGGTGGCCCCCGAGCGCGGGCCCAGAGCGAGAGCCGGAGTCCCAGATGAAGATCGCCTTCGTCGGCAAGGGCGGCAGCGGGAAGACCACGCTGTCCGCACTGTTCATCCGCCATCTGGCCGCCGTGGGCCGGCCGGTCATCGCCGTCGACGCCGACATCAACCAGCACCTGGGCCCGGCCCTGGGCCTGACGGATGCCCAGGCCGCGGAGCTGCCCTCGCTCGGCGCGCACCTGCCGGAGATCAAGGAGTACCTGCGCGGCAGCAATCCGCTGATCCGCTCGGCCGACGAGATGATCAAGACCACGCCGCCCGGCCGGGGTTCGCGCCTGCTGCGGATCGTCGAGGAGAACCCGGTCTACGCCGCCTGCGCCCGCCCGATCGCCCTGGACGAGGGCTCGGTCCGGCTGCTGGCGACCGGCGCCTTCACCGAGGAGGACCTGGGGGTGGCCTGCTACCACTCCAAGGTCGGCGCGGTGGAACTGCTGCTCAACCACCTGCTGGACGGCCCCGACGAGTACCTGGTCACCGACATGACGGCGGGCTCGGACTCCTTCGCCTCCGGCCTGTTCACCCGCTTCGACCTGACCTTCCTGGTGGCCGAGCCGACCCGCAAGGGCGTCTCCGTCTACCGCCAGTACAAGGACTACGCCCGCGACTTCGGCGTCCGGCTGCGGGTGATCGGCAACAAGGTGCAGGGCCCGGACGACCTGGCGTTCCTGCGCCGGGAGGTCGGCGACGACCTGCTCACCACCTTCGGGCACTCGGACTGGGTGCGCCGTCTGGAGCAGGGCGCCGAGCCGCCGCTGAAGTCGCTGGAGCCGGCCAACCGGGCCGTCCTGGAGGAACTGCGGGCCGAGGCCGAGGCCGCGTACGGGCAGCGGGACGTGCGGCGCTACACCGAGCAGGCCGTGCTCTTCCACGTGCGCAACGCGCAGAGTTGGGCCAACGCCAAGGTCGGCGTCGACCTCGCGACCCAGGTGGACGAGACCTTCGTGCTGGGCGGGCTCGGGGTCGGCGGCGAGCGGCCCGCCCCGGCGGGTGCGCACGCCTGACGCCGCTCCGCCCGAACGGGCCGTGGCCCTCCCCCCTTCCCCGGGGAGGGCCACGGCCCGTTCCGCATGTCCGGACCGCCCGGCGCCGCCAGCAGATCCCCAGCGGTTCGAACACCACCCAATGGGGTGAATCAGGGGGTTTTCCCCTTCCCTCCCGGAATGACGCTGTGCAAAGCTTTCATTACCCTCGGTTTACCGAGTCTTGATGGTCCGTCCCGACGGCCCTCGGCGAGACGTCCCGCACCTCGCCCAGGCCCCTGGCGGGCCCTGATGGTCAAGGTCCGGCCGGTGACACCCGCACTCCCCGCCGCGCCCACGCCATCCCGCCACACCGTCGCGACCCACGACAGCCGATCCGCCCCGGAGCCCCACCCACCGCCGGACCTGACTGCGTTCGTTCCCCCGGACAGACGGGAAGACAATGACCCTCGACATCTCCAGCGCCCCCATCGCCTCCGACACCACCGACCACGCACCACCGGGCCCCGGCACCAAGGCCCGCTGGGCCCAGGACCTCTCCGCCTCCCTGGTGGTCTTCCTGATCGCCGTGCCGTTCTCCCTCGGCATCGCGCTCGCCACCGGTGCCCCGCTCACCGCCGGCCTCGCCGCCGCGGCCGTCGGTGGCATCGTCGTCGGACTGTTCGGCGGCACCCCGCTCCAGGTCAGCGGCCCCTCGGCCGCGCTGACCGTGATCACCGCCGGACTGATCGTCCAGTACGGGTGGCGGGCCACCTGCGCCATCACCCTGGCCGCCGGGCTGCTCCAACTCCTGCTCGGCCTGCGCCGGGTGGCCCGGACCGCGCTCGCCGTCTCGCCCGCCATCGTGCACGGCATGCTGGCCGGGGTCGGGCTCACCATCGCCATCGCGCAGCTGCACGTCGTCCTCGGCGGCTCCCCGCAGAGCTCCGCGATCGCCAACCTCCTCGCGCTGCCAGGCCAGTTGGCCGGGCCGCACCCGCCCGCGCTGCTGGCCGGCTCGGTGACCGTGGCCGTCCTGCTGGGCTGGCCCCGCCTCGGCCGGCTCCCCGGCCGCGCAGGCGAGTTCGGCGCCAGGCTGGCCAAGGTGCCGGGCCCGCTGGCCGCCGTCGCCACCGCGACCGCGCTCGCCCTGGCCCTGGACCTGCGGCTCGCCCACATCGGGCTGCCCGCCTGGCAGCCGCACGCCCTCGTGCCGGCACTGCCGCACGGCCCGCCGGCCGGGGTGCTGGCCGCCGTCCTGACCGTCACCGCCGTCGCCGGCGTGGAGTCGCTGCTGTCCGCCGTCGCGGTCGACCGGATGTCCCGCCGTACCGGCGACCTCGACCGCGAACTGCGCGGCCAGGGCCTGGCCAACATCGTCAGCGGGCTGGTCGGCGGGCTTCCCGTCGCCGGCGGCGCCGTCCGCAGCACCGCCAACGTGCGGGCCGGCGGCCAGACCAGGTGGTCCTCGGTGCTGCACGGCGTCTGGGTGCTCGCCGCCGCACTGGCGCTGACCGGCGGGCTGCGCCGGATCCCGCTGGCCGCGCTGGCCGCGCTGGTGCTGGTGGTCGGGCTGCAGATGGTGAGCTTCGCGCACATCCGCAACGTGCACCGGCACCGCGAGTTCCCGGTCTACCTGACCACCGTGCTCGGCGTGGTGGCGCTCGGCGTGCTGTGGGGCGTCGCGCTCGGCGCCGGCACCGCCGTGCTGCTCGCGCTCTACCGGCTGACCCGCGCCCACGTGGACGTGCTGGCCGGCCCGGCCGGCGCGGTCACCGTCCAGACGCACGGGCCGCTCACCTTCACCGCCGTGCCCCGGCTGAGCCGGGCGCTGGCCGGGATCCCCTCCGGCGCCGAGGTCACCGTGGTCCACGACGGCTCCTTCCTGGACCACGCCGCGTACGAGACGCTGCACAGCTGGCGGACGGGCCACCAGGCCGCGGGCGGACGGGTCTCGATGGTGACGCGCCGCAGGGACGACGAGGTGCTCGACCCCGACGGCACCGTCCGGGCGGGCAGTTCACCCGGCCCGCACCGCTGCCGGGCCTGGACGCCCTGGGTCGGCCACCACTGCATCGAGCAGCAGGAGGATCCGCACGGCCGGCTGCTGGACGGCGTCCGGGTGTTCCAGCAGCACACCGCCCCGCTGATCCGGCCCGAACTCGCCCGGCTGGCCCGGGAGGGGCAGACGCCCTCCCAGCTCTTCCTGACCTGCGCGGACTCCCGGATGGTCACCAGCATGATCACCAACAGCGGCCCGGGGGACCTGTTCACCGTCCGCAACGTCGGCAACCTGGTACCGGCCCCGTACGAGCCCGGCGCGGCCGACGACTCGGTGGCGGCCGCGGTGCAGTACGCGGTCGAGGTCCTGGAGGTCGGCTCGATCACGGTCTGCGGCCACTCCGGCTGCGGCGCGATGAAGGCCCTGCTGGACGGCGTGCACGAGCGCCCCGGGCCGCCCACCCCGCTGGCCCGCTGGCTGCGCAACGGCCGCGGCTCGCTGGACCGGCTCCGCCGGGTCCCCGCCGGGTTCGACGCGCGGCCGGTGGTGGACCTGGTGGAGCAGCTCTGCATCACCAACGTGGTCCAGCAGCTGGACCAGCTGCTGGCCAACCCGGCCGTGGAGCGCCGGGTGGAGGAGGGCACCCTGCGGCTGGTCGGGATGTACTTCGACTTCGCGACCGCCCAGGCCTACGTGCTCGACCGGGCCGAGGGGACGTTCAGTCCGATCGAGGCGCGCATCGGGACGGCAGCGGCCGCAACCGCGGCCGGCCCGGCAGCGCCGAGGACACCGCCGGCCGGGCCGGTGGCGGGCGACACGCCCGAACGGGTGAATGAGGACGGCCGGGTTCCCACCGGCGGCACCGAGGACGGCCCCTGGCTGGCCGCCTGAGAGCCGGGCCCGTGTCCCCGCCGGGCGGGCCGGGGCACGGGCCCTCCGGCCGTCGTACGGCGCACCGCCCCGAGGCGGTGCGCCGTATGATGGTCCGTTCGACTGTCGGTCAAAGGTCTACACCAATTACCCGGAGGCTCTTGTCAAGTGCCCCATTCGCCTGGTGAGCTGTGCGCTGGGACACACGGGACAATCCCCACGCACGGGATCGTCTCCGATCATGACTCGATGAGGAGTGCGCGTTGAGCAACGAGAGCCTGGCCAACCTGCTCAAGGAGGAGCGGCGATTCGCCCCGCCGGCAGAGCTCGCCGCCGCCGCCAACGTCACCGCGGCCGCGTACGCGCAGGCCTCCGAGGACCGCCTGGGCTTCTGGGCCGAGCAGGCCCGCCGCCTCAGCTGGGCCGTCGAGCCGACCGAGACGCTGGACTGGTCCAACCCGCCCTTCGCCAAGTGGTTCGCCGACGGCAAGCTCAACGTGGCCTACAACTGCGTCGACCGCCACGTCGAGGCCGGTCTCGGCGACCGGGTCGCGATCCACTTCGAGGGCGAGCCCGGCGACAGCCGCTCGATCACCTACGCCCAGCTCAAGGACGAGGTCTCGCAGGCCGCCAACGCGCTGCTGGAGCTCGGCGTCCGCAAGGGCGACCGGGTCGCGGTCTACCTGCCGATGATCGCCGAGGCGGTCGTCGCGATGCTCGCCTGCGCCCGGATCGGCGCCACCCACTCGGTGGTCTTCGGCGGCTTCTCCGCCGACGCCGTCGCCTCCCGCATCGAGGACGCCCAGGCCAAGCTCGTCATCACCGCCGACGGCGGCTACCGCCGCGGCAAGCCGTCCGCGCTCAAGCCGGCCATCGACGAGGCGCTCACCAAGGTCGACGGCGTCGAGCACGTCCTGGTGATCCGCCGCACCGGGCAGGAGATCTCCTGGACCGAGGGCCGTGACGTCTGGTGGCACGAGATCACCGCGCGCCAGTCCACCGAGCACGCCCCCGAGGCGCACGACGCCGAGCACCCGCTGTTCATCCTCTACACCTCGGGCACCACCGGTAAGCCCAAGGGCATCCTGCACACCTCGGGCGGCTACCTCACCCAGGCCAGCTACACCCACCACGCGGTCTTCGACCTCAAGCCGGAGACCGACGTCTACTGGTGCACCGCCGACATCGGCTGGGTCACCGGCCACTCGTACATCGTCTACGGCCCGCTCTCCAACGGCGCCACCCAGGTCATCTACGAGGGCACCCCGGACACCCCGCACCAGGGCCGGTTCTGGGAGATCGTCCAGAAGTACGGCGTGACGATCCTCTACACCGCGCCGACCGCGATCCGCACCTTCATGAAGTGGGGCGACGACATCCCCGCGAAGTTCGACCTGTCCTCGCTGCGGGTGCTGGGCAGCGTCGGCGAGCCGATCAACCCCGAGGCCTGGATCTGGTACCGCGAGCACATCGGCGCCGGCAAGACCCCGATCGTGGACACCTGGTGGCAGACCGAGACCGGCGCCATGATGATCAGCCCGCTGCCGGGCGTCACCGAGACCAAGCCGGGCTCGGCCCAGCGCGCCCTGCCGGGCATCGCGGCCACCGTGGTCGACGACGAGGCCAACGAGGTCCCGAACGGCTCCGGCGGCTACCTGGTGCTCACCGAGCCGTGGCCGTCCATGCTGCGCACCATCTGGGGCGACGACCAGCGCTACATCGACACCTACTGGTCGCGCTTCGCGGGCCGCTACTTCGCCGGTGACGGCGCCAAGAAGGACGAGGACGGCGACATCTGGCTGCTCGGCCGGGTCGACGACGTCATGCTCGTCTCGGGCCACAACATCTCCACCACCGAGGTCGAGTCGGCCCTGGTCGGCCACCCGTCGGTGGCCGAGTCCGCCGTGGTCGGCGCCACGGACGCCACCACCGGCCAGGCCATCGTCGCCTTCGTGATCCTGCGCGGCGGCGCCACCGAGAGCCCGGAGCTGGTCGAGGAGCTGCGCGCGCACGTCGGCCGCACGCTCGGCCCGATCGCCAAGCCGAAGCAGGTCAAGGTGGTCGGCGAGCTGCCGAAGACCCGCTCCGGCAAGATCATGCGCCGTCTGCTGCGCGACATCGCCGAGGGCCGCGAGGTCGGTGACACCACCACCCTCGCCGACAGCACGGTGATGAGCCAGATCCAGGCCCAGCTGCCGCTGGCGGGTGGCAACGGCTGAGCCGGCCGACACGGTGAAGCGTGCCCCGGGCGGTGGTCACCGCCCGGGGCACAGCCATGCCGCGGGTCTGAAGCCCCCTTCCGGTCGGCCGCCGGGGTGTACAGCGGGGCGGCCGGGAGCGGGCGGTGCCCCGACCGACGGTGCCGCGTTCACCCGTCTGCGAGCGGCCTGGGCCATTCGGGTGCCGTGCCGCTGCTCCTCCGGAGTGCAGAACCCACCCGTAGGGCTTAAGTCCTTGAATAGGACAATCCGGATGTCACCCGAACGATCCCCTAGACTGTTAACGACGCATCAAGATCCCTGAACGGGAGTCCGAGCGTCACAGGGCGCGCCGGGAAGTCTGGTCGGCAACTGCACCACACGTGCATCCGTTGCCGCTCCCAGCCCCTCAGGAGGTCCTCGTGACCGACCAGCCGCCCGTCCACGAGCCGACGACCCGCCGCCGGCAGCTGCTCGGCCGGCTGTCCCTGCCCGAGCGGACGTTCATCACCGACGCCCTGCGCACCGAGACGGTCGGCGGCGTGCTGCTGCTGCTCGCCGCCGTGGCCGCGCTGGTCTGGGCCAACGTCTGGCCGCACGCGTACGAGAGCGTCCTCGACTACACCGTCGGGCCCTCCGCCCCGCTGCACCTCGACCTCACCCTCGGCAACTGGGCCAAGGACGGCCTGCTGACGATCTTCTTCTTCGTGGCCGGGATCGAGCTCAAGCGCGAGTTCGTCGCGGGCGAGCTGCGCACCCCGAGCGCCGCGCTGCTCCCGGTGGTGGCCGCCGTCTGCGGCGTCGCGCTGCCGGCGATCCTCTTCGCGCTCGTCAACTCGGGCAGCGGCGGTCACCCCAGCGGTTGGGCCATCCCGACCGCCACCGACATCGCCTTCGCGCTCGGCGTGCTGGCCGTGGTCGGCAGCCACCTGCCGTCCGCCCTGCGCGCCTTCCTGCTCACCCTCGCCGTGGTGGACGACCTGATCGCGATCCTGATCATCGCGGTCTTCTACAGCTCCGGCATCAGGTTCTGGGCGCTCGGCCTGGCCTTCGCCGGCCTGGTGCTGTTCTGGTTCCTGCACCGGCGCGGGGTGCACGGCTGGTACCTGTTCGTACCGCTGGCCGTCGTGAACTGGGCGCTGATGCACGAGAGCGGCATCCACGCCACGGTCGCGGGCGTCGCGATGGGCCTGATGCTGCGCTGCCACCGGGAGGGCGACGAGCAGCACTCCCCCGGCGAGCACATCGAGCACCTGGTCCGCCCGCTCTCGGCCGGCCTGGCCGTCCCGGTGTTCGCACTGTTCGCCGCCGGGGTGACGATCTCCGGCCCGTCGCTGCGCGAGGTGTTCACCCAGGCCACGCCGCTCGGCATCGTCATCGGCCTGCTGGTCGGCAAGACGGTGGGCATATTCGGCGGCACCTGGCTGGCCGCCCGGTTCACCCGGGCCGAGCTGAACCCGAAGCTCAGGTGGGCCGACATGTTCGCGGTCTCGGTGCTCGCGGGCATCGGCTTCACCGTCTCGCTGCTGATCAGCGAACTGGCGTTCCGCGACGACCTGGCCCTCGCCGACCTCTCCAAGACGGCCGTCCTGGTCGGCTCGCTGCTCTGCGCGACGGTGGCCACCGTGCTGCTCAAGCTCCGCAACCGGCACTACCGCGAGCTGTGCGAGGAGGAGGACCGGGACGTGGACGGCGACGGCGTCCCGGACGTCTACCAGGAGGACGACCCGGCCTGGCGGGCCCGGGCCGCCGGGCTCGCCCCGCGACCCGACGGCGAGGGGCCGGAGAAGCCCCGCTGAGGCCCGCCGGCGGCCCGGCAGAGCCCGGACACGTCCCCCCGGCGGGGCCCCGGAGTGGTGTGCGACTGACCGGTAGGGGCATGATTCTGAGCTGTCGACAGTCCACTGACGCCTCCGGGCCCCTCCGGCCCCCCGAACCGCACCACGCGGCGGCGTCACGCCGCACAGCCGCAGAGGAGAACCGCTGATGCCCGCAGGAGCCGCAGACCCGTCCAGCAACGGCCGGGCGCCCTACGAGGGCGAGCGTTCGGTGGGGCAGCTGTTCGCGGCGGCCACCGCCGACCTGTCCGCACTCGTCCACGACGAGATCGCGCTCGCCAAGGCCGAGATCCGGGCGGACGTCAAGCGCGGCGTCTCCGGGGGCGTCTCGCTGGGCGTCGCCGCCGTGGTGGCGCTGGCCGCCGTCCCGATGCTGAGCGCCGCGGCGGCCTTCGGCATCCACGCGCTGGGCCTGTCGCTCGGCTGGTCGTTCCTCATCGTGGCCGGCGCCTACCTGCTGCTCGCGGTGCTGCTCGGGCTGATGGCCTGGCGCTCGTTCAAGCGGATCGAGAAGCCGCACCGCACCATCGAGGGCGCCCAGAAGACCGCCGACGTGCTGAAGAACGCCCGGCCGCGCCCGGCCACCAAGGAGGAGATCGACCGGGCCCTGGGCCGCATCCCGTAACCGTCCGTCCGGTGGCGGTGCACGCCGCCCGCCCGGACCCGCCGGGAGCGAGTGCCGGGCGCCGTCCGGCGCACGGATGTGACACGCTCTCGGTATGCCGCTTGACCAGAAGCCCGTATCCGCGCAGCCGTCCGCCGACTCCGGACCCGACCTGGCACCCGGGGGGGAGCCCGCCGATGAGGCCCCCGGCACCACCCCCGACGGCGGCGCCGAGGCCTGGAGCGTCCGGCAGAGCGGCCCGTGGACGCACCGCGACCTCGCGGCCAACGGCGCCCGGTTCCACATCGCCGAGCTGGGCTCGGGCCCGCTGGTGCTGCTGGTGCACGGCTGGCCCGAGTACTGGTGGGCCTGGCGCCACCAGCTGACCGCGCTCGCCGAGGCCGGCTACCGGGCGGTGGCGCTCGACCTGCGGGGTGTCGGCGGCAGCGACCGCACCCCGCGCGGGTACGACCCGGGCAACCTCGCCCTGGACATCACCGGGGTGATCCGCTCGCTCGGCGAGCGCCGGGCGCACCTGGTCGGGCACGCCGCCGGCGGCACGCTGGCCTGGGTGGCGGCGGTGATGCGCCCGTCGGTGATCCAGAGCCTCACCGTGGTCTCCGCCGCGCACCCCCGGGACCTGCGCCGGGCCCTGCTGACCGACCGCCGCCAGGCGGCCGCCTTCGAGCACGTGCTGGGCTTCCAGCGGCCGTGGATACCGGAACGCCGTCTGGTGGCCGACGACGCCGCGCTGGTCGGCCGCTACCTGGACGCCTGGGCCGGTCCGAACCGGCTGGACGAGGAGGCGGTGCACGCGTACCGGCAGGCCATCCAGATCCCCAGCACGGCGCACTGCTCGATCGAGCCGTACCGCTGGCTGCTGCGCTCGATGGCGCGCCCGGACGGCATCCAGTTCGCCCGGCGGATGAAGAAGCCGATCACGGCGCCGACCCTGCACGTCCAGGGCGCGGCGGACCCGGTGCTGCTGTCGCACACCGCGCTGGGCAGCGGCGAGTACGTGGCGGCGCCGTACCGCTGGCGGCTGATGCCGGGGGTCGGGCACTTCCCGCACGAGGAGGCCCCGGAACAGTTCACCGCGGAGCTGCTGGACTGGGTCGGCCGTCACAAGGAGTGATGGCGCAGGAGCGGCGAAGGGGCCGGGAGGGAAGGGCCCTTGGCCCCAACTCCCTTGATCTGACGCACATATGACAACCGCATAGGCCATTTTCGACGCGCGCCCGGCGGTTACCCCCACCGGCCCAGGGGCATCCATTCCGGTATGACCTGGATGCCCGATCGCGGCGGCGCCCCGCGCGCCCGACGCCACAACAGCTCCCAGCGCTCCGCCCACCGCCCCGACTGGGCGGACGACCTCGGCTACGACGGCCCCGACCGCCGTCCACGCCCGGCGCAGCGGCAGCTCGGCATCCCCCGCATCCTCGGCCGACGCGCCCGCTGGGTCGGCGCACGACTGCGGCGCGAGACCTGAGGCCTCGCGCCGCGTCGTCCGGCCGGTCCGGCGGACCGGTTCCGGCCGACCAATCGGTTCGGCCGGTCGGTCCCGCCGGTCGGGTCGGCTGGCCGGCCAGTCCCGCCGGTCAGTTCACGAGCGTCGGCGACACCGCGGTGAACCAGAGCAGGACGAAGGTCGCCACCGACATGATCGGCACCAGCACCTTGGTCTCGACGTTGTTGCCGCTGCGCTTGATCAGCACCACCTCGTAGCGCTCCTTGTGCGGCCAGAGCAGCGGCGCGCCCTTCTTGGTCAGGCAGTCGCCCAGCAAGTGCGCCAGGGTGCCCAGCGCCACCGCGTACGGCAGCCAGCCCGGCGAGTTCGGCATCCAGGTGTTCATCCCGAAGGTGCCGAGCGCGGACAGCCCGATGACGGTGATCCAGCTCTCCGGGCCGTCCCCCGGCGGGCAGAGCCGCAGCGCCCGGATCGCGAGCGCGATCAGGAAGAACGTCAGCACCAGGGTGAAGTTGCGGCCCAGGTAGGTGACGCCCGCCCAGGTGCCGGCGCCCATCAGCGCGACGAACAGCAGCGAGTGGGTGGCGTGCCGGTGCCCGCCGGAGGCCCAGGCCACGAAGCGGCAGAGCGCCTTGGAGATCGGCCCCAGGAAGTTGGCGATCGAGCCGTCGTGGTGGTCGAGGTCCGGCAGCAGGGCCGCCCCCGCGCACAGCACCGTGCCCATCAGTATGTCCGCCGGCTGCAGCGTGGTGTGCAGCAGCAGCGGGGGCAGGAACGGCGCGGAGGCGGCGTACAGCATCGCCCCACTGACCGCGTGCGAGTGACCCATCATCGGACTACCACGACCTCCCGTAAGACTCACTCCGGGACGGCGCCCGGTTGAGCCGAACGGGTGAGCGCGGCAGAGGCTACCAGGGCGGACTGACGGTGTGACGGATATCGGATCGTCGGACCCGGCGCGTCGGACCGCCCCGCGGCCCGGTCAGAGCGCGCAGCCCTGGGTGTCCACCGGGGTGCTCGCGGTGCTGCCCCTCTCCGCGTCCTCCCGCACCTCGGCCGCGGTCAGCACGTACCCGGTGTCGGCGCTGTCCAGCGACTTGGCGAACACCACGCCGTAGACCTGGCCGTCCGGGGTGAGCAGCGGGCCGCCGCTGTTGCCCTGGCGGACCAGCGAGCGGACCGAGTAGACGTCGCGGACCACCTGGCCGCGGTGGTAGATGTCCGGGCCGTTGGCCTGGATCCGGCCGCGGATACGGGCCGGCTGGACGTTGAAGGCGCCGTTCTCCGGGAAACCCGCCACGATCGCGCTGTCATTGGTCTTCGCCTCGCCCGCGAACGCCAGCGGGGGCGCGTTCAGCTTGGGGACGTCCAGGACCGCGATGTCGCGCTGCCAGTCGTAGCGGACCACCGTCGCGTCGTACAGCTGGCCGACCCCGCCGATCTGCACGGTCGGCTCGTCGACCCCGCCGACCACGTGGGCGTTGGTCATCACCCGGTGCGGGGCGAAGACGAAACCGCTGCCCTCCAGGGTCTTGCTGCAGGAGGTGGCGGTGCCGACCACCTTGACCAGGCTCTGCTTGGCCCGCGCCACCGCCGGGCTGCCGGCCAGCGCCGGGTCGGGGGTGTCGACCTGGGTGATCGGCTCGTGCTCGAAGGGGTTGAAGACCTGCGGGAAACCGTTGCGGGCCAGCACCTTGGAGAAGTCCGAGAACCAGTTCGGCGCGTCGTCGGGCAGCGCGTTCTGCACGCCGCCGAGGATCGCCGAGGAGCGGACCTGCTTGGACACCGTCGGCAGCGACGCCCCGGCCAGCGCCGAGCCGATCAGCCAGGCCACCAGCAGCATCGAGACCACGTTCACGGCCGCGCCGCCGGTCGCGTCCAGCACCCGCGCCGGACGGCGGCCGATGTGGCCCCGGAGCTTCCAGCCGAAGTGCGCGGTCACCGCCTGGCCGATCGCGGCGCACACGATCACCACCACCACGGCCACCACCGAGGCCGTGGTGCCCGGGCTGAGGTGGTCGAGCAGCAGCGGCAGCAGCTGGACGGCCAGCAGGCCGCCGCCCAGGAAGCCGACCAGGGACAGGACACCCACCACGAAGCCCTGCCGGTAGCCCGACACGGCGAATGCCACGGCAGCGGCGATCAGCAGCACATCCAGGACGTTCACCCGGACACCCTCCCACGGCCCGCGGCCCGGCCGCGCAGACGGCCCCTCACGTGGGACCGGCGTCGCCGCCCGGCAGCGCCCGGGAGTGGTCGAGATCGCCCTGAACCAGGGCCAGCGCCTCGTCCGAGAGGTCGACGATCCGGGACGGGTCCCAGGGCAGCTCCAGCCCGCCGTGGTGCAGCACCCGGTCGATCACCCCGGCCGTGAACCCCCAGACCAGCCGCCCGGCCACCGCGAAGGCCGGCCCCACGTGCCCGGACGGGTGGCGCAGCCGCACCCGGTTCGCCGGGTCGGCCAGATCGGCGACCGGCACCCGGAACACCGCGCCGGTCTCCCCCTGGTCCACCGGCCGCACCGGCGACTCCTCGCGCCACCAGCCCAGCACCGGGGTCACCACGAACCGGCTGACCGGGATGTACAGCGCCGGCAGCACCGCGAACACCTGCACCCCGGCCGGGTCCAGCCCGGTCTCCTCCCAGGCCTCGCGCAACGCCGCCGCGACCGGGCCCGGGCCGTCCGGGTCACCGTCCTCCGGATCCAGCGCGCCACCCGGGAAGGACGGCTGCCCGGCGTGCGAGCGCAGCGAGCGGGCCCGCTCGATCAGCAGCAGGTCCGGCCCGTTTGGGCCCTCGCCGAACAGCATCAGCACCGCCGCCGCCCGGCCGCCCTCCACCGGCGGCAGGAAGCGGCTCAGCTGCTCCGGCAGCACCCGCTCGGCCGCCTCCCGCACCGGCTCCAGCCAGGCCGGCAGACCGTCCCCCTCGACCACCCGCACCGCCGACGGCTCCGGCGCCCGCCGTGCCTCGCGGGTCACTCGCCCACCGCCAGGTCCGCGATCCGCCCCTGGTGCCCGGCGGCGTCGGCCCGGGCGGCGGCCTCCCCGGGGAAGTCCCCCGGCGGCCTCAGCCGCTGCCCGGGCTGCCCGCCCAGCTCGTACTTGAGCAGCTTGCGCGCCTTCTCCGGGTCGGTCTCGCCCTCCCCGTACGACGGGCAGAGCGGCGCGACCGGGCAGGCGCCGCAGGCGGGCTTGCGGGAGTGGCAGATCCGGCGGCCGTGGAAGACCACCCGGTGCGACAGCATCGTCCACTCCGACTTCGGGAAGATCTCGGCGACGGCCGCCTCGACCTTCACCGGGTCCTCCTCGGCGGTCCAGCCGAACCGCCGGGCCAGCCGCCCGAAATGCGTGTCCACGGTGATCCCGGGCACCCCGAAGGCGTTGCCGAGGACCACGTTGGCGGTCTTGCGGCCCACGCCCGGCAGCTTCACCAGGTCGTCCAGGCGGCCCGGGACCTCGCCGCCGAAGTCGTCGCGCAGGGCGATCGAGAGGCCGATCAGCGACTTCGCCTTGTTCCGGAAGAACCCGGTCGGGCGGATGACCTCCTCCAGCTCCTCCGGGTTCGCCGCCGCCATGTCCTCCGGCGTCGGGTACTTCGCGAACAGCGCCGGCGTCGTCTGGTTCACCCGCAGGTCCGTCGTCTGCGCCGACAGCACGGTCGCCACCAGCAGCTGGAACGGGTTCTCGAAGTCCAGTTCCGGATGCGCGTACGGGTACAGCTCCGTCAACTCGCGGTTGATCCGCCGCGCCCGCCGCACCATCGCCAGGTGCGACTCCGGCTTCCCCGGCTTCACCCCCGGCACGGCCTTCGCCTTCGGTGCCGCCGCCGCCCGGACCTTGCTCTCTGCCATGCACGAAGGCTACGCCGAACGGCCCACGGCGGGCAGCGGATCACCGGAGCCCGCGGCAGCCGCGGACCGACGTTCGGATGGGCGCGGTCTGGTGGCTCGCGACGGCTGGCTGCCCCAGTCTGAGGGCTACGACGACGCGAGGTGCCCATGTTCGACGAGAGCTTCGCCTTTCCCAGCAGCCTGCTGCGCCCGGTGACCGGCGCCACCGGGCGGGTCGCGGTGATCGGGGCCGGGGTGGCGGGCCTCGTCGCCGCCTACGAGCTCCAGCGCCGGGGCTTCGGCATCGTCCTGTACGAGCGGTCGAACCAACCCGGCGGACGGGTGCGCACGCACCGCTTCTGGGACGGCACGCACGCCGACCTGGGCGCCATGCGCATCCCCGGGAACCACCACTGCGTCCTCCACTACGTGTCCCAGTTCGGCCTGCGGACCAGGCCGTTCGTCAACTTCAACCCGGACGCCTACTACCACCTGCGCGGCCACCGCGCCCGCGTCCAGGAGGTGCACGCGCTGCACCCGGCGTTCGCGCTGCGCGCCGCCGAGAAGCAGGACCCGCGGCGGATCCTGGACCGGCTGCTGACGGCCGCCTGGGAGACGCTCACCCCCGACCAGCGCCGGCGGGTGCTGGACGGCCACTGGGACGACCCGGCGCTCGACCGGCTCGTCTCGGTGTCGCTGTGGCAGTACGTCCACGAGCACCTGTCGCAGGACGCCTGGGACCTCCTCGGCCACGCCAGCGGCCTGGTCCACTACGAGCAGTCCTCCCTGCTGGAGGTCCTCGTCGACTACTTCGGCCTGTTCCACGCGGGCCAGGTGGAACTGGTCGACGGCACCGACCGCCTGGTGCACGCGTTCGTACGCCGGCTGCGGCCGAGGACCCTCCAGCTGTCCACCCAGATCGACGAGCTCTCGCTGACCCGCCGGGGCGTCCGGGTGCACGGGCGGCGCCTCGGCGGCACGATCACCGAGGACGTCGACTTCGTCGTCTGCTGCGTCCCCGTCCCCGCCCTCGACCAGATCAGCTTCCGGCCCGGCCTGCCCCACCACCAGCGCCACGCGATCCGCGGCATCAGCTACGCCAGCAGCACGAAGACGCTCGTGCACACCAAGCGGCGCGGCTGGGAACTGGACGACCGGATCTTCGGCGGCGGCAGCTTCACCGACATGCCGATCCAGCAGTGCTGGTACCCGTCGGACAACGCCCGGCCCGTCGACGGCCGGACCAACGGGAGCACCGTCGGCAGGCGGCGCTGGGCCGCCCGGGACCCGCAGCGCTCCCACGAGCCCGCGGTGCTCGTCGGCGCCTACCTGTGGGGGGCCAACGCCCGCCGCTTCACCACCCTGCCGCCGGCCGACCGCGACCTGCTGGTCCTGAAGTGCCTGGAACGGCTGCACCCCGGCATCCTCCGCGACGCGGACGACATCGTGCACTGGAACTGGGACGACCAGGTCGGCATGGGCGGCGGCGCCTTCGCCCACCTCGCGCCCGGCGAGCACACCCGGTACCTGACCGGGCTCGGCGCCCCGCACCCGACCGACGACCCGAGGATCTTCTTCGCCGGAGAGCACCTGTCCGGAGCGCACGCCTGGATGCAGGGCGCCGCCCAGTCGGCCCTGGCCGTGGTCGGCCAGGTGATCGACCGGGGGCAGCACGCCGACGACACCGCGCGGCTGCGGGCCGGGTGAGCGCGGCACCGGCGCCCCGGCGCCGAACCGGCGAGCAGAGCGGCGGCCCGGCGGCGGGAGCGGCGCTGCACCGCGACGACCTCGGACCGCTGCTCGCCCCGGCCGCGGCCGCGACCGAGCGGATCGGGCTGGAGATCGAGAACGGCATCGTCGACCCGGAGACCGGGCGGGCCGCCCCCTACGAGGGGAAGAACGGCGTCCGGGCCGTCCTGGAGGCCGTCCTCGCCGAATGGGGCGGCACGGACCGGCGCGACAACGGCCGGCTGACCGGCGTGGACCTGGCGGACACCGCCCAGATCACGCTCGAACACGGCGGCCAGGTCGAGTACTCCTCCGTCCCGGCCGCCGACCTGGCCACGGCCGTGGACGACATGCGGGCCACGATGGAGCGCCTCGCGGAACTCGTCGGGCGCTTCGGCCTGGCCCTCCTGCCCGGCGGCAACCTCCCCTTCGACCGGCTCGACACCGTCTCCTGGGTGCCGATGCTCCGCGGTGCCGTCATGCGCGACTTCTTCGACCGGATCGGCGAGGCCGGCAGCGGGGCCCCGAAGATCATGTCGATGTCGCTGTCCACCCAGGTGCACCTGGACTACCTGTCCGACGAGGACTTCACCCAGAAGCTGCGGATGCTGACCGCCGCGTCCCCGGTGGTCGCCGCACTGCTCGTCAACTCGCCGCTGCAGGGCGGCCGGTCGAACGGGCTGCTCTCGCACAGGTCGCAGAACTGGCTGCGGATGGACCCGCGCCGCTGCGGCGTCCTACCGCCCGCGCTGCGGCCCGACGTGAACGCCGACGACGTCATCGACTGGGCGCTGGGGATCCCGATGATCTACTACCGCGGCCCGGACGGACGGTACCGGCCCGCCCCCGACCGGCCGTTCGCCGAGATCCTGCGGCAGGGCTTCGACGACGGCACCATGCCGACCTTCGACCACTGGGTCTCCCACATGTCGCAGATCTGGACGGACGTCAGGGTCCGCCGGACCCTGGAACTGCGGGCCGGGGACGGCCCGCCGTACCGGCACATCCCGGCCGTACCGGCGCTGTGGGCGGGGCTCGCCTACCACCCGCCCTCGCGGACGGCGGCCTGGGAACTGCTGCGCCACCACGGCGTGGCGGAGCACCGCGCGGCGAAGGCCAGGCTCCCCGCCGACGGCCTGGACACCATGCTCGGCGGCGACCGGGTCCGCGAACTCGCGGCGGAACTCGTCCGGCTCGCCCGGGCAGGCCTGCGGGCCCGGGTCCGCGCCGGCCTGGAACAGCCGAAGGTGCTCGACTACCTCGACCCGCTCGACGAAGTGCTGCGCACCGGGCAGACCTTCGCCGAACAGACCACGGCCCGCTGGGACACCGACCTCCGCCGCGACCCCCGCCGCTACGTCGCGGCCTTCCGCGTCTGAACCCCACGCCCGACCTTCCCGCCCGAGCCGTGGAGTTCTCCGGCCGAAGGGCCTTCCTCGCCCGAACCGTCGCGGGTTAGCGTGACCGGCGGCGGCCGGCCGCCGCCCGCCCACCGGAGAACGAGGAAGCATGGACCAGGACTTCAAGGACATCCCCACCACCACCCTGGCCGACGTGCTCGGGCGCGCCCAGGTCATGGACATCGGCATCCGTCCGCTGTGGGCGGGGGCGCCGCGGGTGGCCGGCCCGGCGTTCACCGTGCAGTGCCCGCCCGGCGACAACCTGATGCTGCACGCGGCGATCTACCGGGCCGAGCCGGGCGCCGTGATCGTCGTCGAGTCGGGCGACCTGGACTACGCGCTGGCCGGCGGCAACGTGTGCGCCGTCGCGCAGCGCCGGGGCGTCGCGGCGTTCGTCGCCGACGGCCTGATCCGGGATCTGGGCGAGGTGCGGGAGCTGGGCTTCCCGGTCTTCGCCCGCGGCGTGATCCCGATCCCGGGGGCCAAGCGGGAGCTCGGCACACACGGCGCCCGGGTGCGCTGCGGCGGCGTGCCGGTGGCGGCCGGTGACGTCGTGGTGGCCGACGAGGAGGGGGTCGTGGTGGTGCCCGCCGACCGGCGCGCCGAGGCCCTGGCGGCGGCCCGCGCCAAGCTGGCCAAGGAGGCCGCCGAGACGCTGGACGACTGGGAGGCGGCGCACCGCACCCGGATCGAGAAGACCCTCGGCGAGCTGGGCTTCACCGGCTGAACCCGGCCCGGTCCGGCTGAACGGGGCCGAGCGGCCGCCCCGGCGAGGCCTCGGCCCTGGCCGACCCGCCGCACCGGTTTGTCCGCCGCCGGCGTATCGCAGCACCTGACCGCCCTGCGCGCGGCGGGTCCGACCAGCGCCCACCGGGCCGGCCACGGCGTCCTCTACGCCCGTACGGCGGTGGGCGATTCATTGTTCGAACCGCCCGAGCAGGCGTTCGACCCGGCGCCGCCCCCGCGACGCCCCACCCGGTGACCCGCCGGTACGAATGGCCCCGCACGGCACACCTCGGCACACCCCCTCCTCATATGATCGGAGCGACATGCGCCATGCTTGGTGATGCAGAGCACGGTACGGAACTTGCGCCGGACGGCCCACCCGCCGAACGGCCGAGAAGGAGGAAGCACGTGGACGACGTTCTGCGGCGCGCCGCACTCTTCGCGGCACTCGACGACGAACAGGCCGGCGAGCTGCGCGCTTCCATGACCGAGGTGACCCTCGCCCGTGGTGAGTCGCTGTTCCACGAGGGCGACCCGGGCGACCGGCTGTACGTCGTCGCCGAGGGCAAGGTCAAGCTGCACCGCGCCTCGCCGGACGGACGCGAGAACATGCTCGCCGTCCTCGGCCCCAGCGAGATGATCGGCGAGCTGTCGCTGTTCGACCCGGGCCCGCGCACCGCGACCGCCAGCGCGCTGACCGAGGTCAAGCTGCTCGGCCTGGGCCACGGCGACCTGCAGCCCTGGCTGCACGCCCGACCCGAGGTCTCCATCGCGCTGCTGCGGGCCATCGCCCGCCGCCTGCGCCGGACCAACGACGTGATGTCCGACCTGGTCTTCTCCGACGTGCCCGGCCGCGTCGCCAAGGCCCTGCTGGACCTCTCCCGCCGCTTCGGCGTGCAGTCCGAGGAGGGCATCCACGTCGCCCACGACCTCACCCAGGAGGAGCTGGCCCAGCTGGTCGGCGCCTCCCGCGAGACGGTCAACAAGGCGCTCGCCGACTTCGCCGGCCGCGGCTGGCTGAAGCTGGAGGCGCGCGCGGTGGTGCTGATGGACGTCGAGCGGCTGTCGCGCCGCTCGCGCTGACCTCGGCGCGCTCACGTCTTCACGCCTTTACGTCTTCACGCCGTAACCGCCGAAGGGCCCGTCCGCGCGGACGGGCCCTTCGGCGTTCCCCTTCGGCGTTCCGTTGCCCGCCCCGCGCGCGACGGGATCAGTCGAGGCCCGGGATCAGCCCGTGCTCCTCCAGGTACTCCAGCTGCGCCCGGACCGAGAGCTCGGCGGCCGGCCAGAGCGCCCGGTCGACGTCGGCGTAGACCCGGGCCACCACCTCGTCCGCGGTCCGGCAGCCGGCCTCGACCGCGGTCTCCACCTGGGCGAGCCGGTTGGCCCGGTGGGCGAGGTAGTAGTCGACGGCGCCGAGCGCGTCCGCGAGCGCCGGACCGTGGCCGGGCAGCACCGTCCGCACGCCGTGCGCGGAGGCCATCGTGTGCAGGTGGCGCAGCGAGTCCAGGTAGTCGCCGAGCCGGCCGTCGGGGTGGGCGACCATCGTGGTGCCGCGGCCGAGGACGGTGTCGCCGGTGAGGATCGCGCCGTCGGCGGGCAGGTGGAAGGTCAGCGAGTCCGAGGTGTGGCCCGGGGTGGCGACCACCCGCAGGTCGAGGCCGCCGACGTCCAGCCGCTGGCCGTTGACCAGGCCCTCGGAACCCAGCCGGTGCGCCGGGTCCAGGGCGCGCACCTCGGTGCCGGTGAGTTCGGCGAAGCGGGCCGCGCCCTCGGAGTGGTCGGCGTGGCCGTGGGTGAGCAGGGTCAGCGCGACGCGTTTGCCCTGCTGTTCCGCGAGGTCGACCACCCGGCGCAGGTGGCCCTCGTGCAGCGGGCCGGGGTCGACCACCACGGCGAGGTCCGAGCCGGGCTCGGAGAGCAGCCAGGTGTTGGTGCCGTCCAGCGTCATCGGCGACGGGTTCGGCGCCAGCACGCACAGCGCCCGGGGCGTGGCCTCGCCGTCGATGGTGGCGGCCGGGTCGCCCGGCAGGAGCCCGCTCACCGGTTGTCCCCGCGGGGCCGGTGCAGGGCCCTGAGCGGCAGGACCCGGACGAGCGGCCGCTGGGCCGTCTCGACGAACGGGACCGGACTCTCGCAGGCCGGGGTACGGGGGATCAGGCGGCGGGCGGGCAGCTCGGGTGCCGTCCGGCGAGCCACGGCGTTGTGGGTCATCGGGCGTCGGTCCTCTCTGTTCTCTGTTTCGAGTCTGTTCGGCGGCGTCGTCGGCGACAGCGCCGACGAGGGCGGGGCCGGTGCGGTCAGGCGTCCTCGGGGAAGTCCCCGTCGATGGTCAGTTCGTCGTACCCGGGCCAGCGGACCGTCATCCGGTCGCCCCGGACCTCGGCCCGGCCCAGCACCGGCTCCAGCGACCGCCCGGCGGCCGCGTCCAGCGCCTCCGCGGCGGTGCGCACCGGCGCCAGCTCGCGCAGCACCGTCACGGTCGGCGGCAGCATCCCGAACCGGCCCTCCCGGTAGCCGAGAACGGCCTCGGCGGGCGTCAGCCAGGCCACCCGGTCGGCCTCGCCGACCTCCAGGGCCGCGCTCTGCCCGGCCGGCAGCGCCGCGACGAAGAACCAGGTGTCGTAGCGGCGCTCCTCGAACTCCGGGGTGACCCAGCGGGCCCAGCCGCCCAGCAGGTCGCTGCGCAGCACCAGGGCGTGGTCGCGGAGGAACTCGGCGAAGGACAGCTCGTGCGCCTCCAGCGCCGCCCGCTCGGCGCTCCAGTCGCGCGGCGCGGCGACGCTGTCCGCGTCCGGGCCGGCCAGCAGGACGCCGGCTTCCTCGAAGGTCTCGCGGACGGCCGCGCAGACCACCGCCCGCGCCGTCCGGGCGTCCACCCCGAGCCGCCGCGCCCACTCCTCGGGCGCCGGTCCGGCCCAGCCCGTCTCCACTTCGGCGTCGCGCGGATCCACCCCGCCGCCCGGGTAGGCGTACATGCCGGCCGCGAAGGCCATCGAGGTGCGCCGGCGCAGCAGGTACGCCTGCGGCCCGGCGGCCGCGTCGCGCAGCAGCACGACCGTCGCGGCGAGCCTGGGCACCGGCGGGGTCAGCACGCCGGAGTCGACCGCCCGGATCCGGGCGGGCCAACCGGGCGGCATCGGGAGCGTCGTCGCTCGATGGTCCATGCCCGGATGCTAAGCGTACGAAGGCGGGGTTGGACAGGCCCAACCCCGCCTTTCGCGATCACACTCAGCTGCTCTTGACGCGCACCTGGAGCTCGACCTCGACCGGGGCGTCCAGCGGCAGCACCGCGACGCCGACCGCACTGCGGGCGTGCACCCCGGCCTCGCCCAGCACCTTGCCGAGCAGCTCGCTGGCACCGTTGATCACGCCCGGCTGACCGGTGAAGTCGGGGGCGGAGGCGACGAAGCCGACCACCTTCACGACCCGCTCGATCTGGTCCAGGTCGCCGATCACCGACTTGATCGCGGCCAGCGCGTTCAGCGCGCAGGTCTGCGCGAGCTCCTTGGCCTCCTCCGGGGAGACCTCGGCGCCGACCTTGCCGGTGCTCGGCAGCTTGCCGCCGACGACCGGCAGCTGGCCGGAGGTGAACACGAACTCGCCCGAGCGCAGGGCCGGCACGTACGCGGCGACCGGAGTGGCCACCGGCGGCAGGGTCAGCCCCAGGTCGGCGAGCTTGGCCTCGACCTTGCTCATGCGTTCTTCTCCCGCTTGAAGTAGGCCACCAGCTGCTCCGGGTTCGGGCCCGGCACGACCTGGACGAGCTCCCAGCCGTCCGAGCCGAAGTTGTCCAGGATCTGCTTGGTGGCGTGCACGAGCAGAGGCGCCGTCATGTATTCCCACTTGGTCATGGCCAGACTCTAGACGAGCGGCCACCGCGATCGGCGCCGCCCACGGACCGGCGTGTGAGGTGGCCCACAAAGGGGGCATGATTCAGGCCCGGCCCCCCTGGTGCTCCGGGCATCCGGCGCGCTCCCTGGTTACCCTCGCGAGAGGGCACCGGTAGTTCGGGCCGGCCGACGGAGCGGCCCCGGCCCACGAGACGGACGGAGACGGAGCGTGGCACGCACCCCCGGCCAGGCGGCCCGGCGCGACCCCGACTGGGAGGGCGTCCGGCTGCACGTGGTCAGCGGCAAGGGCGGCACCGGGAAGACCACGCTGGCCGCCGCGCTGGCGCTGGCGCTCGCCGCCGACGGCGGCCGGGTGCTGCTGATCGAGGTCGAGGGGCGCCAGGGCATCGCCGAACTGTTCGGCATCGCCGCCCTCCCGTACGAGGAGCGCCGGATCGCCGCGGTCTCCCGCGCCCAGCTGGGCCTGCCCCCCGACGACGGGGGCGGCGGGGGCGGCGGCGAGGTGTTCGCGCTGGCCATCGACCCCGAGCAGGCGCTGCTCGAGTACCTGGAGATGTTCTACAAGCTCGGCCGGGCCGGCAAGGCGCTGCAGAAGGTCGGCTTCGTCGACTTCGCGACCACCATCGCGCCCGGCGTACGGGACGTCCTGCTCACCGGCAAGGCCTGCGAGGCGGCCCGGCGCAAGGGCCCCGACGGCCGCCGCCGCTACGACGCGGTCGTGATGGACGCGCCGCCGACCGGGCGGCTCACCCGGTTCCTGAACGTGAACGCCGAGGTCGCCGGGCTGGCCCGGATCGGGCCGATACACACCCAGGCGCAGGCCGTGATGCGGGTGCTGAAATCGCCGGAGACCGCGGTGCACCTGGTCACCCTGCTGGAGGAGATGCCGGTGCAGGAGACGGTCGACGGCTTCGCCGAGCTGCGCGAGGCCAGGCTCCCGGTGGGCGGGGTGATGGTCAACATGGTCCGGCCGCCGGTGCTGGACGCCGCGGCGGTGGCCGCGGTGGACGGGAACCACCGCGAGGAGGTCGCCCTGGCCCTCGGCGAGGCCGGGCTCGGCGGACGCTCGCGCAAGCCGGAGACGGTCCGGGCGGCGGTGGAGCCGCTGCTCGACCCGCTGCTGGAACAGGCCAGGGAGCACGCCGAGCGGGTCGAGCTGGAGCGCGAGCAGCGCGCCGACCTCCAGCAACTGCGGCTCCCCACGTACGAACTGCCACTGCTGGGCGAGGGCGTGGACCTCGGCGGGCTGTACCGGCTGGCGGGCGAACTGAAGCGGCAGGGGGCGGCGTGACCACCAACGGAACCAGCGGAGCCGGCGGGAACGGCGGGGCCGGCCGGGCCCACGGCGGCGGTAGCAGCGGCGGGGTCGGCAACGGCGGCAGCGGTGTCCGGGCCGCCGGCAGCCGGCTCGCCGTCGACAGGCTGATCGACGACCCGAGGACCAGGATCATCGTCTGCTGCGGCTCCGGCGGCGTCGGCAAGACCACCACCGCCGCGGCGATCGGCCTGCGGGCCGCCGAACGCGGCCGCAAGGTCGTCGTTCTGACCATCGACCCGGCCCGCCGGCTCGCCCAGTCGATGGGCCTCACCGAGCTGGACAACACCCCCCGGGTCGTCAAGGGGGTCACCGGCGACGGTGAGCTGCAGGCCATGATGCTCGACATGAAGCGGACCTTCGACGAGGTCGTGCTCGCCCACGCCGAGCCCGAACGGGCCAAGGCGATCATGGAGAACCCGTTCTACCAGTCCCTGTCGGCCGGCTTCGCGGGCACGCAGGAGTACATGGCGATGGAGAAGCTCGGGCAGCTGCGCGACGCCGAGGAATGGGACCTGATCGTCGTCGACACCCCGCCGTCCCGCTCCGCGCTGGACTTCCTGGACGCGCCCAACCGGCTCGGCTCCTTCCTCGACGGCCGGGTGATCCGGATCCTGACCGCCCCGGCCAAGGTCGGCGGCCGCAGCGCGATGAGGTTCCTCAACGCCGGCATGGGCCTGATCACCGGCACCCTGGGCAAGATCTTCGGCGCCCAGCTGCTCACCGACGTGCAGACCTTCGTCAGCGCGATGGACTCCATGTTCGGCGGCTTCCGCGAGCGCGCCGACCGCACGTACCAGCTGCTCAAGGCGCCGGGCACGGCGTTCCTGGTGGTGGCCGCGCCGGAGCGGGACGCGCTGCGCGAGGCGGCGTACTTCGTCGACCGGCTCGCCGCGGACCGGATGCCGCTGGCCGGTCTGGTGCTCAACCGGGTGCACGGCTCGGGCGCGCCGCAGCTCACCGCGGAACGGGCGCTGGCGGCCGCCGAGGCACTGGAGGAGAACGGCTCGGAGCACGCCTCGCCCGAGGCCGAACTGCTCGCGGCCGGGCTGCTGAGGCTGCACGCCGAACGGATGCAGATCATGGGGCGGGAGCGCCGCACCCGCGACCGCTTCGTCTCCGTGTACCCGGACGTGCCGATCGTGGAGGTCGCCGCGCTGCCGGGCGACGTGCACGACCTGGACGGGCTGCGCGCCATCGGGGACCGGCTCAGCGGCACCGCGTAGGCACCGGCCCGGCCCGGGCGCCCGGCACCGGAGCGCCCGGCGCGAACGCCCTCGATGCGGATGTCCTCGATGCGGATGTCCTCAGCGTGAACGTCCTCGGCGCGGGTGCGCCGGACACGGGTGCGCCAGGCACCGATGTCCTCAGCCCGATGGCCCCCCGGCACCGGTCTGCCACGGCGCGGGTCCGCACCGCGCCGGTGTGCTCAGCCCGCCTGGGCGTAGTCCGTCAGTATCACGCCGGTCGCGAGGGACTCCTCGTACTCGGTGCGGGCCGTCTCCAGCAGCCTCCGCCACGAGATGACCGTCGGGCGGCGGCGCAGCAGCGCCCGGCGCTCGCGTTCCGTCATCCCGCCCCAGACTCCGAACTCGACCCGGTTGTCCAGTGCGTCCGCCAGGCACTCCGTGCGGACGGGGCAACCGCTGCACACCGCCTTGGCGCGATTCTGCGCCGCCCCCTGGACGAACAACTCGTCCGGATCACTCGTGCGGCAGGCGGCCTGCGCACTCCAGTCGTCAACCCAGCCCATCCCGGCGCCGTCCTCTCCCGTATCGAGGCTCCCCCACGGCGGCAACGGCATATTCACCGTTGCCAGTTGAGGACGTTACGGAAGAACGACAGCGAGCAACAGCCCCTCCGGGCTCAATCTCGCATGACCCGATTGGACTATGGGTACCGGTCAGCTCACTCGTTGGAGTGATCGCAGGTCGCAAGCCTTGTCAATCGCGGCGCGGCAACTCTCGCCACGCGCGTCATCACGGAGCGCTACCGTTCACACGGATACAGCAGGCCCCAGCCGCCTCAAAAACCCTCTAATATCGGGCAATTCGGGCAAGTCTCTGCACTCACAAGAGTGAATGGTGTTGACGCACCGAAGCTGTCGCAAGCTTGTGACAAGCGTAGGGGAACACCTGCCCCTATGGGCGGGATTCCGGGACGTAGGGTTCTCCTCATGGCACCGAAGCGCCCCCAGGCATCCCAGCCCCCAGGCAACACCGGAGCTCCGCGCGATAAGCGCCGCGAGTCGCCGCTCGACATCGCGGGACACGGAGTGAAGTTCCTGGGCGTCAGCGTGCTCTCCGGAGTCCTGCTGGCAGGCCTCGCCCTGCCCGCCGTCGGCGCCATCGGGCTGACCGCCAAGGACACGGCGGAGAGCTTCTCCAACATCTCCGATGACTTCAAGACCCCGCCGCTCACCCAGGCGACGCAGATCTTCGACGCCAAGGGCGGCCTGATCGCCAAGGTGTACGAGCGCGACCGCACCGTCCTCACCGCCGACCAGATGTCACCGTTCATGCGGCACGCCCAGGTCGACATCGAGGACGCCCGCTTCTACGAGCACGGCGCCGTCGACCTCAAGGGCGTGCTCCGCGCCATCGGCAAGAACGCCGAGAGCGGCACCACCTCGCAGGGCGCCTCGACGCTGACCCAGCAGTACGTGAAGAACGTCAACGTCGAGAAGGCCGGCGACGACCAGGCCGCGGTGCTGGAAGCGCAGCGCAAGACCCTGGGTCGCAAGATCCAGGAACTCAAGGTCGCGATCAAGCTGGAAGAGGACCTGTCGAAGGACCAGATCCTCACCAACTACCTCAACATCACCTTCTACGGCCACCAGGCCTACGGCATCGAAGCCGCCTCCCAGCGCTACTTCAGCAAGAGCAACAAGGACCTGACCGTCGCCGAGGCCGCCACCCTGGCCGGCATGGTGCAGAACCCGTCGTCCTACGACCCGGTGCGCTACCCCGACAACACGGTCAAGCGCCGCAACGTCGTGATCGACAAGATGCTCGAGAACAAGCACATCACCGCGGACCAGGCCAAGGAGGCCAAGGCCGCCCCGCTGGGCCTGAAGTTCAAGGACCCGCAGAACGGCTGCATCACCGCCCAGGCCGGCATGGGCTTCTTCTGCGACTACGTGCGCCACGTGGTCAAGCAGGACCCGGCGTTCGGCAAGAGCGTCGCCGACCGCAAGAAGCTGTGGGACACCGGCGGCCTGAACATCTACACCACGCTGGACCCGGACAAGCAGGCCGCCGCCCAGAACGCCGTCACCAAGAAGGTCAACGTGACGGACACGGTCTCGGCCGCCGCGACCATGATGGAGCCCGGCACCGGCAAGATCCTGGCCATGGCCCAGACCCGCCCGTACGGCCTGGACCCGAACAAGAACCAGACCGTCGTCAACCTCAACGTCGACTCCGCGATGGGCGGCGGCAACGGCTTCCAGACCGGCTCGACGTTCAAGCCGATCCTCGCCGCGGCAGCCCTGGAGTCGGGCCTGTCGCCCACCCAGCCGTTCCCCTCCGAGAACAAGATCGACTACCCGCAGATGACCACCTGCACGGGTACCTGGAGGAACACCGACAAGCCCAAGGCCACGGTGAAGAACGAGTCGACCGGCGAGGTCGGCCCGTACGAGCTCAAGCAGGCCATGGCCCTCTCGGTCAACACCTACTTCGTGCAGATGGAGCAGCAGGTCGGCCTCTGCGCGATGAAGCAGATGGCCAACAAGCTGGGCATCACCCAGTCCGCCAAGGGCGACGCCTTCCAGGAGGTCCCCTCGATGGTCCTCGGCACCCTGGAGCTCAGCCCGCTGACCATGTCGAACGTCTACGCGACCTTCGCGGCCCGCGGCAAGTACTGCACCCCGGTCGCGATCAACAAGATCAGCACGGTCGACGGCAAGGAGGTCAAGGTCCCGCAGACCACCTGCAGCCAGGCCTTCTCCGAGCAGACCGCGGACGCCCTCAACACCGTCCTGCTCAACGTGACCGAGAAGGGCACCGCGGCCGCGCTCAAGCTCGACGACGGCCGGCAGATCGCCGGCAAGACCGGTACCACCGACGAGAAGAAGGCCGCCTGGTTCAGCGGCTACACCCCGTCGCTGGCCACCTCCGTCTGGCTCGGCGGCCCGGCCGGCGGCGTCAAGATGAAGAACATCAACATCGGCGGCAAGCACTTCGACGAGGTGTTCGGCGCCGACGGCCCCGGTCCGATCTGGCAGCTGGCGATGAACCAGGCCCTCAAGGGCTCGTCGCCGGAGCAGATCCAGACCATCAACATCCCGGACCCGGCGCCCAAGACCGACCCCAACGCCAACCAGAGCGGCGGGGCCACGCCGCCGGCCGACCCCAACGCCCAGCAGCAGCCCGGCGGCAACCCGCCGCCCCAGGGCGGGAACCCCGCGGGGAGCCCCGGTGGCAACCCGGGCGGGAACCCGGGTGGGAACCCCGGCGGCGGCAACCCGGGCGGCGGCAGCAACAACGCCGGCGGGATGATCGGCGGCGGGTTCACCTTCCCGCCGGGCGTCATCGGCGGGAACAACGGCGGCAACGGTGGAAACGGCAACGGCGGCAAGCACGGCGGCAACAACGGCTGACCGGCCCCCGGCCCGGGCACGACACGACGAAGGGGCGCCCTCCGAGATCACTCTCGGAGGGCGCCCCTTCGGGCTTGGCCGACGGTGCCATCCGGGCCCTGGACCTTCGGGCCCTGGCCACCGGCACCCTTCTGGCCTTCGGGTCTGGCGGCGGGGCTCAGCCCGTCAGCGCCGCCTTCACCGCGGCGGCCACCCGGCCGCCCTCCGCCAGGCCGTCCACCTTCGGCTTCACCAGCTTCATCACGGCGCCCATCGCCTGCGGACCGGCCGCCCCGCTCTCGGCGACGGCGGCCGCCACGATCGCGGTCAGCTCCTCGTCGGAGAGCTGCTTGGGCAGGTACCCCGCCAGCACCTCGCCCTCCAAACGCTCCCGGGCCGCCTGCTCCACCCGGCCCGCGGTGTCGAACGCCTCCGCCGCCTCCCGGCGCTTCTTCGCCTCGCGGCCGATCACCTTCAGCACCTCGTCATCGGACAGCTCGCGCTTCGCCTTACCCGCCACCTCCTCGCTGGTGACGGCGGCCAGCGTGAGCCGGATGGTGGACGAGCGCAGCTCGTCCCGGTCCCTGATCGCGGCCGTGAGGTCCTCGTGCAGCTTCGCCTTGAGCGTCGTCATGGCCCCGAGTCTCCCACCTGCGGCGTTCGGTCGCTTGCCATTAACCGGCCCGTCGGCAGACACCGGGGCCACCGGCACGCAGCGGACCCGCCGGTGGCCCCGCATCCGCGCACGGCCACCGGACGTTCACCGGCTGATCCACCGTCTGAGAGCATGGAGCGATGCGACCGCTGTACTCCGTTCCCCTCGGCTTCGCCGCCGCCGGCGCCGCCTGCCTCGCCTACTCCGTCGGGTACGAGGTCCGTTCCTTCCGGCTCCGCCGGGTCGAGGTCCCCGTCCTGCCCCACGGCGCCCGGCCCATCCGGGTACTGCAGGTCTCCGACATCCACATGGTGAGCGGGCAGGGCAAGAAGCAGCGCTGGCTGCAGAGCCTCGCCGGCCTGCGCCCCGACCTCGTCGTCAACACCGGCGACAACCTCTCCGACCCCCTCGGCGTCCCCGCCGCCCTGGACGCGCTCGGGCCCCTCATGGACTTCCCCGGCGTCTACGTCTTCGGCTCCAACGACTACTACGGCCCGGCCCGCAAGAACCCGGCCCGCTACCTCCAGGCGATGCGCAGCGGCGCCCACGGCCTCAACAACGCCGACGGCACCGGCCGCCGCGGCATCACCGACGCCGTCCACAACCCGTGGGAGAAGCTCCGCGACGGCTTCGACGCGGCCGGCTGGCTCGACCTCACCAACACCCGCGGCCGGCTCACCATCGACGGCCTCGACCTCGAATTCACCGGCCTCGACGACCCGCACATCCGCCGCGACCGCTACAGCGAGGTCGCCGGCGGCCCCTCCCCCGACGCCGACCTCTCCCTCGCCGTCGTCCACGCCCCCTACCTGCGCGTCCTCGACGCCTTCACCGCCGACCGCTACCCGCTGATCCTGGCCGGCCACACCCACGGCGGCCAGCTCTGCATCCCCTTCTACGGCGCCCTGGTCACCAACTGCGACCTCGATGCCCGACGGGTCAAGGGCCTCTCCACCCACCAGGCCGGCGGCCGCCGCTCCTACCTCCACGTCTCCGCCGGCTGCGGCACCAACCGCTACACCCCCGTCCGCTTCGCCTGCCCCCCCGAGGCCACCCTCCTCACCCTCACCCCGGCCCCCCGCTGACCTGCACCGGACGCCCGCCAAGAACCGGATTTCGTGTCTCGGCGAGCGTCCGGTAGAGTTCTACTCGTTGCGAAGGAGACGGAGCAACAAACCGCAGGACCGGGGTGTGGCGCAGCTTGGTAGCGCGCTTCGTTCGGGACGAAGAGGCCGTGGGTTCAAATCCCGCCACCCCGACCCAGTACAGAGGGCCCATCGGAGAAATCCGGTGGGCCCTCTGGCGTTGTGCGCGACCGACGTTGTACGTGACCGACTGAGTGACCGAGCCTCAGTGTGGAGCGCCCGCCTGTGCCGCAGCCCGTGCGGAGTTTCCCGGGATCTGGGCCGACGGCGAAGGTGGGGGCAGCCCCCGCGAGTGGAGATCAGGGCCCTGCCGGAGGTGTTTCGGGAGGGCCCTTTGGTGTGGGTGGGGGTGTCAGAGGGTGGTGGGGAGGTCGGTGCGGGAGGTGATGTGGAGTTTGGGGTACGCCTTGTAGAGGTGGTGGGCGATGGTGCGGGGGCTGAGGAAGAGTTGGGCGGCGATCTCGCGGTTGGTGAGGCCTTGGGCGGCCAGGCGGGTGATCTGGAGTTCCTGGGGGGTGAGGGGGGAGTCGGGGGTGCCGGTGGGGCTGGTGGTGGGGGCCGGGGTGCCGGTGGCGGTGAGTTCGGTGCGGGCGCGGGCGGCCCAGGGGTGGGCGGCGAGGCGTTCGAAGGTTTCGAGGGCGGCGCGCAGGTGGGGGCGGGCGTCGGTGCGGCGGCGGGAGCGGCGCAGCCATTCGCCGTAGAGGAGGGCGGTGCGGGCCTGCTCGAAGGGGCGGTGGGTGCCTTCGTGGAGGTCGAGGGCGGCGCGGTAGGCCGGTTCGGCGAGTTCGTCGGGGCCGAGCAGGGCCTGGCAGCGGAGCCGGAGCGCTTCGGTCCAGGGGCGGTCGGCGGCGGCGCTCCAGCGGGCGAAGCGTTCGTAGGGTTCGGCGGAGCGTTCGGGGGTGCCGAACCGGACGGCGGCTTCGACCAGGTCGGGGACGGCCCGGGTGGCGCTGACGTGGTGCCGGTGGGGGCCTGTGGTGAGGGTGTGCAGCCGGTCGGCGGCGTCGCCGGCGCGGCCGTGGCCGAGGTCGAGCAGGGCCAGTGCCCAGTGGGCCCAGGGGCGGCCGGCGGCGGGGGCGGCGGTCTGCGGGCCGGTGGTGGCGAGGGATTCGGCGGTGAGCCGGGTGCAGCGGTCGGTGTCACCGTCGAGGGCGGCCAGGTAGGCGAGGAGTGCGGTGAGTTGGCTGGTCCACTGGTGCTGGCCGGTGTCGCGGGCGAGGGCGAGGGCTTCGGTGGCGGTGACTTCGGCGTCGCGGTGGCGGCCGTGGAAGAGTTCGGCCTCGGCGAGGAAGAACTGGAGGGTGGGCATCACGCCGATGGTGCCCTTGGCGCGGGCTTCGGCGACGAGTTCGCCGCCGAGTTCGGCGGTCTCGTCGTCGCGGCCGAGGATGAGGGTGGCGCCGCAGAGTTGGACGAGGTCGACGGGGGTTTCGGCGCCGGCCTTGCGGGCTGCCGCGGCGGTGTCGCGGGCGGCGGGGGGCTGCGGTGCGGGCCGGCCGAGGGCGGGGAGTACGGCGGCGGGCAGGTGGCGGGCGAGCGGGGTGAGCGGGTTGTCGTCGGCGAGCGGTAGCGCGGCCAGCCGGTCGAGGACGGCGATCACCGGTTCCTCGCCCGCGTACCAGGCGGTGTGGAAGGCCTGGAACAGCATCCGGGCGGCGTGCGGCGCCTCGATGGCGGTGCCGGCGGCGTCGAGCAGCAGCCGGTAGGCGGTCGGGTAGGAGCCGCGCCAGAAGTGCGCGGTGGCCCGGACCTGGTCGAGCAGGGCGTGTGCCAGGGGGTTGTCGGTGCGGGCCCCGGCTTCGTCGGCGAGCGTCTCGGCCTGCGCCAACTTCCCTTCTTCGGTGGCGGCTTCGGCGGCCAGGACGAGGCGGCGGGTGGCAGCGTCGCGGTCCGGGGTGAGCCGGGCGGCCCGCTCGTACGCGGCGGCGGCGCCGCCGTGGGCGCCGCGGGCCTCGGCGCGGACGGCGGTGCGTTCCAGCGCATCGGCGAGGGCGGCGTCGGGGGCGGTGGCGGCGTGGGCCTGGTGCCAGGTCCGGCGGTCGCCGTCCGGCAGCGCTCCGGCGATGGCCTGATGGATCGTCAGTCGCTGGTGGTGCGGGGCACGTTGCAGGATGGCGGTGCGCAGGAGCGGGTGGCGGAAGGCGATCCGGCGGTCGGGGGTGACGCTCGCCAGGCCCGATTCCTCGGCGGGGCCGAGGTGTTCGGCGGGGACGCCGAGGGCGGCCGCGGCGGGCAGGACGACGTCGAGTTCGCCGGTCTCCTCGGCGGCGGCGACCAGCAGGAGGGTCTGGGTGGCCGGGGGCAGGCCGGTGACCTGGCCGTGGAAGGCGATCAGCAGCCGGCTGGTGAGCGGCAGGCCGCCGGGCGCGGGCGCCGGCGAGCCGGGGGTGTTCGCCTGTGCCCCGGTGGCGATGGGGAGTTCGGTGAGGGCGAGCGGGTTGCCGGCCGCCTCGACGAGCAGCCGCTCGCGGACGGCGGCGGGCAGGTCGGGGCCGGCCCGGTGGTCCAGGAGCCGGGCGGCGTCGGGCTCGGGCAGGCCGGTCAGTCGGAGCTCGGGGAAGCCCGTGGTCGGGAGTTCCGGTGCGGCGCCGCCAGTACGGGCGGCGAGCAGCAGGGCGACCCCTTCGGCCTGGAGCCGGCGGGCGGCCAGCAGCAGGGCGTCGAGGGAAGCGTCGTCCAGCCACTGTGCGTCGTCGACGACGCACAACAGGGGCTGTTCGGCGGCGAGTTCGGCGAGCAGTCCGAGGGTGGCGAGCCCGACCAGCAGCCGGTCGGCCGGGGCGCGTTCCTCGGCGAGCCCGAACGCCGCCTCCAGGGCGCGCCGTTGCGGCCCGGGCAGGGCGTGCAGCCGGTCGAGGCCGGGTGCGAGCAGCAGGCTCAGCCCGGCGAAGGGCAGTTCCGCCTCGTACTCGACGCCTGCCGCCCGGACCACCCGGAACGCCTCGCCCGCCCGCCCGACGGCGTGGTCCAGCAGCGCGGTCTTGCCGATCCCGGGCTCGCCCCGGAGCAGCAGCACCCCGCTGCGGCCTTCACGTGCCGCGTCCAACAGTCCCGCCACGACGGACTGTTCGTGTTCCCTCCCGTACAGCATGCCCCCGACCCTACCGAGGCCCTCCCGGCCGCAGGTACGGGCGGGCCCGCCGAGCACACCTACGTACCCACCGCCGGACGCTACGTACCCCCATGCCGATACGTGACTGATTCGCCCGCGCCGGCCCGTCCCTACCTTGGTGAGCAGCGGGAACGAGCCGCTCAACCACCCACCGGGACACGGGAGAAGACCATGACCGAGATCACCGCCACCGCCCTCCAGCAGCTCGCCGAGCGCTACCTCGCGGTCTGGAACGAGACCGACCCGGCCGCCCGCCGCAAGCTGATCGACGAGGTGTGGGCCGTGGACGGCCGGTACACCGACCCGCTGGCCGCCGTCGCCGGCCGGGACGCGATCGACGCGCTGATCGGCGCGGCCCAGGCCCAGTTCCCCGGGCTGGAGTTCACCCTCGGACCGGTGGACGCGCACCACGACATCGCCCGGTTCACCTGGAACCTCGGGCCGGCCGGCGCCGAGCCGGTGGTGATCGGCTTCGACGTCCTGGTGGCCTCGCCGGACGGGCGGATCGGCTCGGTGTACGGATTCCTGGACCGCGTCCCGGGCGCCTGACGGCAGGCCGGACGGGTCGGGGGCGACCCCCACCGCCCCCGACCCACTCCCTCCAACCCCACTGAGGAGAAGCCGAGATGAGCTCCGCCCTGACCGCCCGCCCCTCGACCGCGACCGCGACCGCGACCGCGACCGGCAACGCAACCGACAATGCGCCCGGCGCCGCGAGCACCACCGCGAGCAGCGCTGCGAGCACCACCGCGCCGGAGGCCGAGGCGGCGGCCGGCGCCCCGCGCGGCCTGCTGGCGGTCGTCCTGACCGCCACCTTCATGACCGCCCTCGACTTCTTCGTCGTCAACGTCGCCGTCCCGTCCGTCCAGGCCGACCTGGGCGCCGGACCGGCCGCCGTCCAGTGGGTGATCGCCGGGTTCAGCCTGGCCCTCGCCGCCGGCCTGGTCACCGCCGGCCGGCTCGGCGACCGGTACGGTCGGCGCCGGGTGTTCGGGCTCGGCCTGGCCCTGTTCACCCTCGCCTCCGCGGGCTGCGGCCTCGCCCCCACCGCCGCCGCACTGGTCGGCGCCCGGGTGGTGCAGGGCCTGGCGGCGGCGCTGATGGGCCCGCAGGTGCTGGCGATCCTGCGGACGGCGTTCAGCGGCGCGGCGCAGGCGCGGGCCTTCGCCCGGTACGGGCTGACCATGGGCGTCGGCGCGGTGTTCGGCCAGTTGATCGGCGGGCTGCTGATCCGGGCGGACCTCTTCGGCCTCGGCTGGCGCAGTTGCTTCCTGATCAACCTGCCGATCGGTCTGGCCGCCCTGGCCCTGGTCCGCCGCTGCCTGCCGGAGTCGCGCGCCCCGCAACGGCCGGGCCTGGACCCGGTGGGCGTGCTGCTGGTCACCACCGCGCTGACCGCCCTGGTGCTGCCGCTGATCCAGGGCCCCGCACAGGGCTGGCCGTTGTGGACCTGGCTCTGCCTGGGCGGCGCGGTCGCCCTGCTGGCCGGCTTCGTGGTGCATCAGCACCGCACCCGGACCCGCGCCACCGCCACCGCCACCGGCTCCGGCAGCGACTCCGCCGCCCCGCTGGTCGACACCCGGCTGTTCCGGACCAGGGCCTTCGGCGCCGGTCTGCTCGCCCAGCTCGCCTTCTGGCTCGGCCAGGCGTCCTTCTTCCTGGTGCTCGCCCTGTACCTCCAGCTGGGCCGCGGCCTGGACGCGCTCGGCGCCGGGCTGGTGTTCACGGCGATCGGCCTCGGCTACCTGCTCACCTCCAACGCCACCCACCGCGTCGCCGCCCGGCTCGGCGGGGCCCGGACGATCGGCGTCGGCGGGCTGCTGATGACCGTCGGGCTGGGCCTGCTCGCCCTCGCGGTGTACGGCGCGCCGGGCGGGAGCGTGTGGTGGCTGACGCCGGGGCTGTTCGTGGACGGCCTGGGGATGGGCCTGGTGATCGCCCCGGTGACCTCCGTGGTGCTGGCCGGGGTCGAGCCCCAGCTGGTCGGCTCGGCCGCCGGGGTGCTGGCCACCGTGCAGCAGGTCGGCGGGGCGCTGGGCATCGCGCTGATCGGCCTGCTCTACTACGGCGGGGGCGACCCGGCGGCCGCGTTCGGCCGCAGCGTGACGGCGCTGGCGGTGCTGGAGCTGGTGCTGGTGGGCCTGGTCCGGCTGCTGCCGCGGAAGGGCTAGCGGGACCGAGCGGGCGCGCAGGAGCAGGCGGGCTCACAGGAGCGGACGGGCTCCCGGGAACGGGCGGGAGGGACGGGGCGAGTGGGGCGGGCGGGTGAGCTGCGGCCACCCGCCCGCCCCGTTCCGTCCCCCGCCCGTTCCGTTCTGTCCCCCCGATCGGGTTGGATGGTCGGATGAGCGAGGAGAAGAGCGCCGTACCGGCGTGGGAGCAGCGGTTCAGGGCAGCACGGGTGTCACTCCCCGACTGGGCCGAGGACGCCCCCGACCGGGCGCTGTACGTGTCCAACGCGACCGGCACCTACGAGGTCTACGCCTGGGACCGGGCCACCGGCACCCACCGGCAGGTCACCGACCGGCCGAACGGCACCACCGACGCCGAGCTGTCCCCCGACGGCTCCTGGGTGTGGTGGTTCGACGACCACGACGGCGACGAGTTCGGCGTCTGGCGCCGCCAGCCCTTCGCCGGCGGGCCCGCGGACCGCAGCGCCGGCACCCCCGACGAGGAGGCCGTGCCCGGCCTCGCCCCCTCCTACTCGGCCGGCCTGGCGCTCGGCCGCGACGGCACGGTGGTCGTCGGACGTTCCACCGACGAGGACGGCACCACCCTGCACCTGCGCCGCCCCGGCGCGGCCGAGGCCGTCGAGATCTACCGGCACGCGGAGTACGGCGGCGTCGGCGACCTCAGCTACGACGGCACGCTGCTCGCCATCGACCACACCGAGCACGGCGACGCGATGCACTCCGCGATCCGGATCGTCCGCCTCTCCGACGGCACGAGCGGCACGACGAGCACGCCCGTAGCGCCCGTAGAGCCCGCCGAAACCGTCGAAACCGTCGAAACCGTCGCCGAACTCGACGAGGTGACCGGCCGGGACGAGCCGCGCGGCGTCGCCTGCCTCGGCTTCGCCCCGGTCGACGGCGACACCCGGCTGCTGGTGGCCCACCAGCGCACCGGCCGCTGGGAGCCGATGATCTGGGACGTCGTCACCGGCGCCGAGACCGCGCTGCCGCTGCGCGACGAGCAGGGGCGCGAGCTGCCCGGCGACGTCTCCGCGCAGTGGTGCCCCGGCGCCGAGACGCTGCTCGTCGAGCACGAGTACGAGGCGCGCAGCGAACTGTTCTCGTACACGCTCGCCGACGGTCGGCTGACCCGGCTGGACACCCCGCGCGGCACCGTCGGCGGCGCCACCGCCCGTCCGGACGGCACCGTCGAGTACCTGTGGTCCTCCGCCGCCGAGCCCTCCGCCGTCCGCTCCACCGCCGGGACGGTAGTGCTGCGGGCGCCCGGTGCGGTGCCGCCCGGCTCCGTCCCGGTCGAGGACGTCTGGGTGGACGGGCCCGGCGGGCGGGTGCACGCCCTGGTGCAGCGTCCGACCGGGGCGGGCGAGGGCCCCTTCCCGACCGTGTTCGAGATCCACGGCGGCCCCACCCACCACGACAGCGACTCCTTCGCCGCCGGCCCGGCCGCCTGGCTGGACCACGGCTTCGCGGTGGTCCGGGTCAACTACCGCGGCTCCACCGGCTACGGCCAGGCCTGGACCGACGCCCTGCACGAGCGGGTCGGCCTGATCGAGCTGGAGGACATCGCGGCCGTCCGGGAGTGGGCGGTCGCCGGCGGCCTCGCCGACCCGCGCCGGCTGGTGCTCACCGGCGGCAGCTGGGGCGGCTACCTGACCCTGCTGGGCATCGGCGTCCAGCCGGACAGCTGGACGCTGGGCGTCGCCGCCGTGCCCGTCGCGGACTACCACACCGCGTACGCCGACGAGATGGAGGCGCTCAAGTCGCTGGACCGCACCCTCTTCGGCGGCACCCCGGAGGAGGTCCCGGAGCGCTTCACCGCCTCCTCGCCGCTCAGCTACGTCGAGCAGGTGCGGGTGCCGGTCTACATCAGCGCCGGGGTCAACGACCCGCGCTGCCCGATCCGGCAGATCGAGAACTACGTCGAGCGGCTGGAGCAGTCGGGCAAGCCGCACGAGGTCTACCGGTACGACGCCGGGCACGGGTCGCTGGTGGTGGAGGAGCGGATCAAGCAGCTGCGGCTGGAGATCGACTTCGTCCGACGGCACCTCGCCGCGGCGTCGGAGGCCGGGACCGGAACCGAGGCCGGAACCGGGACCGGGACCGGGGCTGACGACAGGGCCGGCGACGGGGAGACGGTGTGAGGCGTCTGCTGACGCTCGCGGGAGTGGCGGTGGCCGGGGCCCTGGTGCTCACCGGCTGCTCGGGCGGGCACGGCGCCGAGGCCGCCTGCCCGCCCCCGGCCGGCCCCGCGGTGCCCAGCCCCACGCCGACCACGGCCGCGCCGACCCCAGCAGCCGCACCAACCGCACCGGCCGCCACCGCGACCCGCGCGAGCGCGGCGGGGCCGAGCGCGGCTGGGCCGGGGGCCGCCGTCGCCCGAGCGGCGTACGCGCCTGCGGCGGGCGAGGACGCGGTCCAGCTCGCCAAGGGATCCAGCGGGTCGAAGGGCTCGTCCGGCTCGAAGGGCTCCGGCTCCAAGGGGACGAAGACCGGGCGCACCGTGCACCACCACATCGACCACTACGACTCGAACGACGACGTGAGCGGCGGCCACGGCCGCTGCCACGACGAGCCGGCGTTCACCGGGTCGCCGACACCGGTGCCGTCCTCCCCGACGGCGCCCGGGAAGCCGACGACCGCACCGGTCGTCCCGGCCCTGCCGTCCGCCCCGTCCGCCCCCGGCAAGCCAACCCGCTGAGGCGGGCCGACCGAGCGGGGGCAGGCCGAGCAGGGGCGCCGAACCGCGGAGGTCAGTCCAGGACCGGGTCCAGTCCGAGGGCCCGGTCCTGCTCCGCCTCCCCCTCGCGGCGCACCAGGCGGAACCACATGAAGATGACGAAGCCCCCGAAGACGAACCACTCCAGGGTGTAGCCGAGGTTCTGGAACGCCCGCAGGGTGAGCCCGTCGCCGCCCTGCGGCTGGACCGTCGGCACCGGGGTCAGCCCGGCCGACACCGCGTCGGCGGCCACCCAGCCGTCGTACCAGCCGTCGTACGCGAGCGTGTTGAGCAGCGCCGCCCGGTTGACCGTGCCGAGCTGACCGGCCGGCAGACCGCCCGCCACGGCGCCGTTGCTGCCACTGGACTCACCGGCCTGCAACCGCCCGGTGACGGTCACCTGGCCGGGAGGCGGCGGCGCGGCCACGGACGCGCCCTCGGCGGGCGCGCCGGGCGCCCAGCCGCGAACCACGGCGGCGAACCGGCCGTCGGCGGTGCGCAGCGGGGTGAGCACGTAGTAGCCCTGTTTGCCGTCGACCACCCGGTTCGGGACGAGGAGCTGGTGCTCCGCGTCGTAGCTGCCGGTCACGGTGACGGGCTTGCCGACGGTCTCGGTGGTCACCTGCGGGGTGGCCTGGTTGAGCAGGTCGTCGATCGGCCGCACATCACTCGAAGCGGTGACGGTCTGCTTGGTCTCCTGGTGCGACGAGAACCGGTCCTCGAACCGGCCGAGCTGCCAGGAGCCCAGCCAGACGCACACCGCCACGGCCGCGACGGCCAGCGCGGTGCCGCCGAGCCAGCGCGGAGTCAGGAGGAACCGGTACACACCCCCACGGTAACCACTCCTCACACCCGTCCCGGCCGCAGGGGTCCGCCATAGGGGTCCGCCATCGGCCACGACGGCCCGGCTGGTCGCCCGTCCGACCCCGCCCGACCGACCCCGCCTGTCCGACCCCGGCCACCCGACCCCGACCGTCCACCGCCGGAGCGCCCGCCGCCGGAGCGCGAAGCCCGTCAGCCCGCCGGGGGCGCGTCCGACGGCTGCGGCGCCGGTGCGCCCACCGCCTGGACGCCACCGCGGTAGAGGGTGCCGCCGCAGGCCACGGCGAAGGTGGCGGTGGCAACGGCAGGGCTGCCGGGGGCGGGGGTGTGGGCGATGGTGGCGGTGGCCGGCGCGGTGGTGGGGCTGCCGGTCGGGGTGGGGGTGGAGCTGGGGGCGTTGGTGGGCCCGGCGCTGGGGGACGAGCTGGCCTGGGGGTTGGTGCTGGGGGCCGCCGAGGCGTCCGAGGCCGCCGGGGCGGCACCGGTGGCGGCGGCGGGGGCCTGGGAGGCGCCGACGGCCGGGTTGGCACCGCCCTGGCTGGTGGGCCCGGTGCTGGCGGTGCTGGCGCCGGGGGTGGGGCAGGTCCGGTCGGGGACCCAGGCGAACGGCACCCGGTAGCCGGCCTGCGGGGCGAGGACGGGGGGCTCCGCGTCCATCGCGGGCAGGTCGCCGGCCGGGTCGCCGGCGGCGTGGTCGGCGGTGCGCACGCGGCTGCGGTCGGTGCCGCTCACCGCCGTGACGGCGACGGCGCCGGGGCCGCCGAGCCGGCAGCTGCGGCCGGAGACGTTGTACACGGTGAACGAGCCGTGGATCCGCCCGTCGGCGTCGGCCGGGCCGACCTGTGCGCCGCCCTGGCCGAGGTCGGCCCGGGTGCAGAGCGGGGTGATCGGGCTGTCGCCGGTGCTGGCGGCGGGGGCGGGCGGGGCGGTGGTGCCGTCGGCGCGGGTGGTGCTGGCGCCGGGGCTGGGTGAGGCGGTGGGGGTGCCGGAGGGCGACGCGGTGTCGCCGGTGCCGCTGGGGCCGGGCCGCGAAGGTGTGCCGGTGCCGGGGGCGCTGCCGGTCCTGGTGCCGGTCGGGGCGGCGGCGGCCGGGCTGCTGGCGTCGGCCGAGCCGGGGCCGCCGGACAGTCCGAGGTGCTCCCCGTCGTGCAGGGCGGGCAGGGCGACGGCGACGGCGACGGCGAGGGCGGCGGCGCCGGTCCAGGCTCCGCGCCGGGCGGCCCGGCGGCGGGGTACGGCGTACCGGATCCGCGGCAGGCCGCCGGGTTCGGGCTGGATGCCGGCGACGGCGCTGCGCATCAGGTCGCGGACGCTGCGTTCCTCGGCGGAGAGCCCGTCGCCCTCACCGCCCGAGGGCCGCCGCCCGGCGCCGTCAGCCATGTCCGGCCTCCATCTGGGTGCGCAGGGCGGCGAGTCCGCGCGAACCGTAGGCCTTCACCGATCCGAGCGAGATGCCGAGGGTCTCGGCGACCTGCGCCTCCGTCATGTCCACGAAGTAACGCAGCACCAGAACCTCCCGCTGACGGCGTTGCAGACCACGCAGCGCGGCCTTCAACTGGTCGCGCTCCAGCGCATCGTAAGCGCCTTCTTCTGCACTGGCCATGTCAGGCATGGGCTTGGGCAGCAGGCGCAGGCCGAGGATCCGTCGGCGCAGGGTCGAGCGGGACAGGTTGACGACGGTCTGCCGCAGATAGGCCAGGGTCTTCTCGGGCTCGCGGACCCGGCGCCGGGCGGCGTGCACCCGGATGAACGCCTCCTGGACGACGTCCTCGCAGGTCGAGAGGTCGTCCAGGAGCAGCGCGGCGAGCCGCAGCAGGGAGCCGTAGTGGGCCTGGTAGGTCTCGGTGAGCAGGTCCTCGCTGGTACCCGCGTCGGTACCGGCACCGGAGCCCGCCGCACCGGGTGCGACCGCGGTCATCTGGTCGTCTTCCGGCCTACTCGCCGGCCACGGGGCGCGCGAGGGGAAGGCCACCACGGATCTCGCCGGGATGCCCGCCCCTGCTCCCACCATCACGTTCGCCACGCCCGTTGGACACTCGATCCCCTGTCATGGTTGCCCAGCCCGGGGGCCATTCTTCCGCATCGGCGGAAGAGGCCTCCAGGGGATTCCATCGGGATTCCGGACAGATTGTGTCGAGGAGCGGACACGCCCTCCCCGGATCGGGGGCCGGACGGGCCCGGGAGCGGGCGGCTCCAGGCCTTCCAGGGTCTCTCCCGGGCCTCCCCGCCAGGCCTCTTCCCGGGCCTCCCCTGTGCTTCCTCCTACGCGTCTTCCGGCGCGCCTTCCTGTGTCACCGTCAGCTCACCGGCCACCAGTTCCGCGATCTGCAGCAGGTTGAGCGCCGCGCCCTTGCGCAGGTTGTCGCCGCAGAGGAAGAGGTCGAGCGCGGCCGGCTCGTCGAGGGCCCGGCGCACCCGCCCGACCCAGACCGGGTCCGTCCCGACCACGTCGTTCGGCGTGGGGAACTCGCCGGCCGCCGGGTCGTCGTACAGCACGACTCCGGGGGCGTCGCGGAGGATCTGCTGCGCGTGCTCCTGGGTGACCTCGCGTTCGAAGAGCGCGTGCACGGCCAGCGCGTGGGTGCGGACGACCGGGATGCGGACGCAGGTCGCGGAGACCTTGAGGCCGGGCAGGCCGAGGATCTTGCGGGCCTCGGCGCGGATGCCGACCTCCTCGGAGGACCAGCCGCCGTCCACCAGGGAGCCGGTCCAGGGCACCGCGTTGAGCGCGAGCGGGGCGGCGAACGGCCCGTGGTCGGCGATCACCGCGCGCAGGTCGCCGGCCTGTCGGCCGACCTCGGTGCCGGCCACCAGGGCGGTCTGCTCGCGCAGCGCCGCCTCGCCGATCCGGCCTTCGCCGGAGGCGGCCTGGTAGGAGGCGACGACGAGTTGAACGAGCCCGTACTCGGCGTGCAGGGCGCCGAGGGCCGCGATCATCGCGAGGGTGGTGCTGGCGGGGCTGGCGACGATGCCGCGGGCGCGCAGCCGCAGCGCGGCCGCGTTGACCTCGGGGACGACCAGCGGCACGTCCTCGGCGGTACGGAAGGCGGCGGAGTCGTCGACCACCACGACGCCCTTGGCGGCCGCGATCGGCGCCCACTGGGCGGAGACCTCGTCGGGGACGGCGAACACGGCGACATCGATCCCCTCGAAGGCCTCCTCGGCCAGCGGGACGACCTCGACCGGCACCCCGCGCACGACCGGCTTGCGGCCGGCCGAACGCGGGGAGGCGACGAGTCGGATCTCGCCCCAGACGTCCTGGCGCAGGGAGAGCAGGCCGAGCAGCACCTCGCCGACCGCGCCGGTGGCGCCGACGACGGCGAGGTTCGGCCGCCGGGTCATCGCCCGGTGCCTCCGTAGACGACGGCCTCGTCCGTCTCGCTGTCCAGTCCGAAGGCGCTGTGCACGGCGCGGACGGCCTCCGGCACGTCCTCGGCGCGGGTGACGACCGAGATGCGGATCTCCGAGGTGGAGATCAGCTCGATGTTGACGCCCGCGGCGGACAGCGCCTCGAAGAAGGCGGCGGTGACGCCCGGGTTGGAGCGCATGCCCGCGCCGACCAGGGAGATCTTGCCGATCGCGTCGTCGTAGCGCAGCGACTCGTAGCCGATGCCCTCCTTGACCCGGCCGAGCGCGTCGATGGCCTTCTGGCCCTCCGCCTTGGGCAGGGTGAAGGAGATGTCGGTCAGCCCGGTCGACGCGGCGGAGACGTTCTGCACCACCATGTCGATGTTGACCTCGGCATCCGCGATGGCGCGGAAGATGCGGGCCGCCTCGCCCGGCTTGTCGGGCACGCCGACGACCGTGACCTTGGCCTCGGACGTGTCGTGGGCGACTCCGGAGATGATGGCCTGCTCCATCTCGCCCCCTTCGGGCTTGTGCGGGTTCTCGTTGCTGACGATCGTCCCGGGAAGACCCGAGAAGGACGAGCGTACGTGAATCGGGATGTTGTAGCGCCGGGCGTACTCCACGCAGCGGTCGAGCAGCACCTTGGAGCCGGACGACGCCAGCTCCAGCATGTCCTCGTACGCGATCCAGTCGATCTTGCGGGCCTTCGCCACCACGCGCGGGTCGGCGGTGAACACGCCGTCCACGTCGGTGTAGATCTCGCAGACCTCGGCCTTGAGCGCGGCGGCGAGGGCGACGGCGGTGGTGTCCGAGCCGCCGCGGCCCAGCGTGGTGATGTCCTTGCTGGTCTGCGACACGCCCTGGAAGCCGGCCACGATCGCGATGTTGCCCTCGTCCAGGGCGGTGCGGATGCGACCAGGCGTCACGTCGATGATGCGCGCCTTGTTGTGGACGGAGTCGGTGATGACGCCGGCCTGGCTGCCCGTGAAGGACTGCGCCTCGTGCCCCAGCGATTTGATCGCCATGGCCAGCAGCGCCATGGAGATGCGCTCTCCAGCGGTCAGCAGCATGTCGAACTCACGGCCGGCAGGAAGCGGTGACACCTGCTCCGCGAGTTCGATGAGCTCGTCCGTCGTGTCGCCCATTGCGGACACCACGACGACGACCTCATGGCCGGCCTTCTTGGCGTCAACGATTCGGCGGGCAACGCGCTTGATGCCTTCGGCATCCGCAACGGATGAGCCGCCGTACTTCTGCACGACAAGGCCCACGTGCGCTCCTCGACTTGTGTCGTCTTCCGGGGGCACCAGGCCCCCGCACCCCCGGGGAAAAGGGGCTGTGCGGTCGGCGCCAGTCTACCGAGCAGGGGTGCCACAACCGGCGCTTTCCATATGATGAGACGCCCGTTTCAGCAGGTGGTCGGCGAAACGGGCGGCACCACCGGCAGGTCTGCGGGCAATTCGCCACCGCCCCGAAGAATCGGCGGATCAACGGACGGCGATCCGTCGGGATTTCTTTTCCGCGCGGAATGCTGAGGCATTCGTCACAATCAGCCGATGACCGCCGGGGGCGCACCGAAAACCGGCGCGCGCCGGGGCGACGTTCAGGCGTGCCGGAATCGCACGGACGTGCCGGAAGGGCACGGGCACCGGAGGGCGGTGCTACCGCCCGAGGCCCAGCTCGGCCGCCATCAGGTCGCCGGCCTGCTGCTCCAGCTGCTCGTCGGTGAGCCCGTCGTCGTCGGTGTCGGCGCCGTCCGGCACCGCGCCGATCGGACTGTCCAGCCGGACGTGCGCGATCAGCGACTGCAGCGCCCGCAGCACCGCCGTGCAGGTCGTGCCCCAGTTGGAGAGGTACGAGAACTGCCACCACCACAGCGCCTCGCTGACCCGGCCCTCGCGGTAGTGGGTCAGCCCGTGCTGCAGCTCGCCGACCACGCCGGCCAGGTCGTCCGAGATCCGGAAGGCGTTCGGCTTCTCCGGCGGACCGTACGGGTCGAAGACCTCGTGGTAGACGTCGATCGGCGCGAGCAGCTCGGCCAGCCGCTCGCGCAGCTGCTCGCCGTCCGGCTCCGGCCCGGCGTCGGGCTCGAAGCGGTCCTCCGGGACGACGTCCTCGATGGCGCCCAGCCGGCCACCGGCCAGCAGCAGCTGCGAGACCTCCAGGAGCAGCAGCGAGACCGCGCTGCCCGGCTCGTCGCCCTTGGCGACCTCGGTGACGGCGAGCACGAAGCTCTCCACCGAGTCGGCGATCTGCACGGCGAAGTCGTCCGGCTCCGAACCGTGCGCATGGATGTGCGGGGGGTGGCTCTGCGGCTCCCCGTGCGGCTGTCCGGGGGCCGGCTGGTGGGCCTGCCCGTGGGACGGCTGGTGGGGCGTGTGGGGCTGCTGGTTGAGCGTCCGGTCAGACATCGAGCAGTCGTCTCCCTTCGAAGGCACGACCGAGGGTGACCTCGTCCGCGTACTCCAGATCCCCGCCGACGGGCAGGCCGCTCGCCAGCCGGGTCACCCTCAGGCCCATCGGCTTGCAGAGCCGGGCCAGATAGGTGGCGGTCGCCTCCCCCTCCAGGTTGGGGTCGGTGGCCAGGATCAGCTCGGTGACCGTGCCGTCCGCGAGGCGCGCCAGCAGCTCGCGGATCCGCAGGTCGTCCGGGCCGACGCCCTCGATGGGGCTGATCGCGCCGCCCAGCACGTGGTAGCGGCCGCGGAACTCGCGGGTGCGCTCGATGGCGACGACGTCCTTGGACTCCTCGACCACGCAGATGACGCCGAGGTCGCGGCGCGGGTCCAGGCAGACCCGGCACTGCTCGGCCTCTGCGACGTTGCCGCAGACCGCGCAGAAGCGGACCTTGTCCTTGACCTCCAGCAGCGCGTGCGCGAGACGGCGCACGTCGGTCGGGTCGGACTGCAGGATGTGGAAGGCGATCCGCTGGGCGCTCTTGGGCCCGACGCCGGGCAGCCTGCCCAGTTCGTCGATCAGGTCCTGAACCACGCCCTCGTACAACGTCGCGCCTTCCCTCGGATGGTCGGTGGTGCTCCGGTGCCATCATCCAACGAATCGGGCGTCGGACACACCGCCCGACGCCCGACTCCCACATAAATCACATGGGTCCGTTGTCTGAACTTCAGAACTTCAGGACCTCAGACCTGCCTGGTCGGAACCCCTGTCCAGGGGCTCCCCCAGGTCAGAACGGCAGACCGGGGATGCCCCCGCCCAGGCCCTGGGTCAGCGGGCCCATGCGCTCGGCCTGCATCTTCTGCGCCGACTGGTTGGCGTCCCGCACGGCCGCCAGGACCAGGTCGGCCAGGGTCTCGGTGTCCTCCGGGTCGACGGCCGCCGGGGCGATGGTCAGCGCCACCAGCTCACCCGCACCGGTCACCGTGGCCTCGACCAGGCCACCGCCCGCCGAACCGCTCACCTTCGTCTCCGCCAGCTCCTGCTGCGCCTGCGCGAGATCCTGCTGCATCTTCTGCGCCTGCTTCAGCAGCTGCTGCATGTTGGGCTGGCCACCACCGGGGAACACGGCTCACTCCTCGCTTCGTGCTTGCTGTCCTGCGTCGCCGTCCTGCCTGCGGTCACGTCCGCTTGCAGTCCCGCTCGCGTCGTCACGGCCGAGCCTACGTGCTGCCGGGGCGGGCCGTCGCTCAGTTGCCGCGGTGGTGGATCTCCTCCAGAACCGTCGCGCCCAGCTCCCGGATGATCAGCTCCTGACCGGAGAACGCCTCCTCGTTGAGGTCCGGGTCGTCCTCCTCCGGGACGTCGTCCTCCGGCGCCACCGCGCGCACCGGACGGGCCGGCGGCGCGGCCACCGGCGGCGGGGCCTGGACCGGCGCGGGCGCCGGGGCGGCCTGCACCTGCGGGGACGGCTGCGACCGGACCGGCGCGGGCACCGGAGCCGGCGGCGCGGCGGCCGCCGGACGGGCCGGGGCCCCCCAACCGCCACCGCTCGGGGCGGCACCGCCCAGACCACCGCCGCCGACGGCCGTACCGCCGCCGAGGGAACCGCCCCCGGACGGGTCGACGATGCACTCGATCCGCCAGTCCACACCCAGCGCGTCCGTCAGCGCCTGGCGCAGCACGTCGTCGCTGTTGCTGCCGACGAAGCTGTCCCGGGCGCCCGCGTTGATGAAGGACACCTGGAGCACGCTGCCGTCGAACCCGGCCACCTGGCCGTTCTGGCTGAGCAGGATCCAGGTGAAGCGGCGGCGGTTCTTCACCGCCTCCAGAATCTGCGGCCACAGCTGCCGGACCTGCGCCGCGCCCTGCTGCGCGGCGGCCGAAGCCGGCCCGGCGGGCTGCCCGGCCGGGGCGGGCGCGGGCGCCGCGGGGGCAGGAGCGGGAGCGGGGGCGGACACCGGGGCCGGGGTGGCCTCGACGGCCTCGGCGGCCTGGGCCGGCGGCTGCGGCGCGGGGGCCGCGGCCGGGGCGCCGCCCGCCGGCGGGAAGCTGCGCGGGATCGGCCAGGCACCCGGCGCGGGCCCGGCGGGCGCCGCGGGGGCTGCCGGTGCGATCGGTGCGGCCGGTGCAGGGGCCACCACAGGGGCCGCCGCGACCGGCGCGGCCTGCACCGGGGCGGTCTCCACTACGGGCACCGGCGCCGTCGCCGTCGCCGGAACGGGCGCGGCCATGGTCGCCGCCACCGGCACCCCCACCGCCATCGGCGCGGCGAACCCGCCCGCCGCCGCCCGGCGCTCCAGCTTGTCCAGCCGCGCCTGCAACGACAGCTCGTCGCTGTAGGCACCCGGCAGCATCACCCGGGCGCAGATCAGCTCCAGCTGCAGCCTCGGCGCCGCGTTGCCGCGCATCTCGGTCAGCCCGGTGTTGACGATGTCCGCCGCCCGGCTCAGCTCCGCCGAACCGAACGCGTCCGCCTGCGCCTGCATGATCGCGACCCGGTCCGCCGGGGCGTCGATCAGCCCCTTCTCCCCCGCCTCCGGCACGGTGGCCAGGATCACCAGGTCGCGCAGCCGCTCCAACAGGTCGGCGACGAAGCGGCGCGGATCGTGCCCGCCCTCGACCACCCGGTCGATCACCTGGAACACCGTCGCCCCGTCGTGCGCGCCGAAGGCGTCCACCACCTCGTCGAGCAGCGCCGAGTCGGTGTACCCGAGCAACGAGGTCGCCATCTGGTACGTCACGCCGCCCTCGGCGGCGCCGGCCAGCAGCTGGTCCATGACCGACATCGAGTCACGCACCGATCCGGCCCCGGCCCGGACCACCAGCGGGAACACCGAGTCCTCGACCTGGATGCCCTCCCGGCCGCAGACCTCCACCAGGTAGTCGCGCAGCGTGCCCGGCGGGACCAGCCGGAACGGGTAGTGGTGCGTCCGGGACCGGATCGTCCCGATCACCTTCTCCGGCTCCGTGGTCGCGAAGATGAACTTGAGGTGCTCCGGAGGCTCCTCGACCACCTTGAGCAGCGCGTTGAACCCGGCCGAGGTCACCATGTGCGCCTCGTCCAGGATGAAGATCTTGTAGCGGCTGTGGACCGGCGCGAAGAACGCCCGCTCCCGCAGCTCGCGCGCGTCGTCCACACCACCGTGCGAGGCCGCGTCGATCTCGATCACGTCGATCGAGCCGGGCCCGCCGGTCGCGAGGTCGCGACAGGACTGGCACTCTCCGCAGGGCGTCGGCGTCGGCCCCTGCTCACAGTTCAGACAGCGGGCCAGGATGCGCGCACTCGTCGTCTTCCCGCAGCCGCGCGGCCCGCTGAACAGGTACGCGTGGTTGACCCTGTTGTTACGCAGGGCCTGCTGGAGCGGAGCGGTCACGTGCTCCTGCCCGATGACCTCCGCGAAGGTCTCGGGGCGGTAGCGGCGGTACAGGGCTAGGGACACACCCCCGACGATATCGGGACGCACCGACAAACGCGTCGCCCCTCGCCTCGCCACCGTCCCCCGGCGACCGCCCGGGAACGCAAAGACCCCCCGTGCACCCGCCAGAGCCCTCTTACCCTTGCTGCCTTCCGGCCCTGGGGGGGTTCAGAGAGATAACGCCACACGAGGGGCTGACCCCCACACTACCGGATCCGGGCCCCCACGATCCACAGGCAACCCCACCCTCCCGCCTACGGGATTGCTGGTCGCGACCACCCCCGAACATGTACTAAGCTCTCCCACGGAGGATTCGCCTAGAGGCCTAGGGCGCACGCTTGGAAAGCGTGTTGGGGGCAACCCCTCACGAGTTCGAATCTCGTATCCTCCGCCGGCAGAAGGCCCGGACCGTTCCGACGGTCCGGGCCTTCGTCGTTTCGCGGCGCGGGGACACCGCTGGGTGAACTCCGCGCGCTGGGCGGTTCGGCTGCGGCATAACTTCGAGTTATGAGACTTCACTCTTCGCGCACGAGGTTCTGGGGGCGGGTCGGCGTGGTCGCCGCCGCCGTGGTGGTGTTCGGCGCCACGGCGGCGGGTGGCGCCGTCGGCCGGGCGCCGTTCCTCGGGCCGCTGAACACCGTGTCACCGGTCGCCTCGACCGTGCCCGCGAACGGGGACCAGAACCCGTACGGCACGTTCGTGGTCCAGCACAGCGTGGGCAAGCTGCGCCGCGGCAACGTCCTCATCAGCAACTTCAACAACGGGCAGAACCTGCAGGGCACCGGTACCACCCTGGTCCAGGTCAGCCCGGACGGCGCCGTCGGCGAGTTCGCCCGGATCGACCCGGCGAAGCTGCCCGGGCCCTGCCCCGGCGGGGTCGGGCTCTCGACCGCGCTGACCGTTCTGCCGGGCGGCTGGGTCGTGGTCGGCAGCACCCCCACCACCGACGGCACCTCCGCCACCGTCCAGGCCGGCTGCCTGCTGGTCCTGGACAGCAACGGGACGGTCCGCGAGACGATCGTCGGCGACGGCATCAACGGCCCGTGGGACATGACGGCCGTCAGCTTCGACGACCGCGACGAACTGTTCGTGACCAATGTGCTGAACGGCACGGTCGCGGGCGGCGGGGCCGAGGTCGACCAGGGCACCGTCCTGCGGATCACCCTGTGCCGGCAGGGCGACGCACCGCCGCAGCGGGTCGCGACCACCCGGATCGGCTCGGGCTTCGGCCAGCGGACCGACCAGGCCGCCCTGGTGATCGGCCCGACCGGCGTCGGGCTGGGCCACGACGACACGCTCTACGTGGCGGACACCCTCGCCAACCGGATCACCGCGATCCCCGACGCCGTCCACCGCACCACCGACGCGGGCACCGGCACCACCGTCAGCACCGGCGGCCACCTCAACGGGCCGCTCGGCCTGGCCGTCGCCCCGGGCGGCGACGTCCTCACGGTGAACTCCGGCGACGGCAACCTCGTCGAGACCACCCCCGCCGGCGACCAGGTCGCCGTCCGCACGCTCGACAGCAGTGGCACCCCGCCCGGCGCCGGCGCCCTGTTCGGGCTCGCGGTCGACCTCGACCACGACGCCGTGTACTTCGTCGACGACGCCGCCAACTTCCTGAACGTCCTCCACTGACCACAACGGGCGGCGACAGCCGGAAGGCCCGGACCGCCTCACGCGGTCCGGGCCTTCGTCGGCTCCACGGCCCCGACTGGCCGGCCGGTACCGGAAGTGACTTCCGCCCTCCCGAGCTGCGCCGCGAGGTGGACTAATCGAGCCTTAGTCTCGGAATTAGTCCGGGTTAATACATAGACACCCGGACACATGGCGTGCAAGTATCTGTCCTGCCGCCAGACGGGCGACACGTCGGAGGGGAAGAAACATGACGCAGGACAGCCAGCAGTTCATCTCGGTGCCGGTGCCGGCTCAGTACGTCACGCAGGTGTACGCGTTCCTCGCGGAGCTCTCGGGGGCCGCTGCGGGGGCCGCGGTGGTGGCGGCGACCGAGGGGGGGCCGCAGGAGGACGGCGAGTGGCCGTTCGTCGAGTGGACCGTGCAGGATCTGCGCCGGCTGACGGCCGATCCGCTGGACTCGGTGCAGGCGGTGACCGGGGTGCTCGACATCCTGGCGAAGCAGCCCGGCGAGCGGGTGAGTTACACGTCCCTGGTCGAGCTGCTCGACGTGGACCGGAAGCGGCTGCGCGGCGTGCTGTCCGCGTTCACCCGGGTCGTGCACAAGCACTACGGCCGGCGGAACTGGCCGATGAGCTGGGTGGAGGCGCTCAGTGACGGGGCCGAGTTCAAGTCGGAGTTCTTCTACACGGTGAGCGAGACCACCGCCAACCGGTGGCGGGCGGTCCGCGCCCAGGGCTGACGGCGCTTGGGGCTGACGGCACGCAGCCGGTTCGAGGCGGGCGGCGCGGGCGGCCAAGGAGGGTTGGTTGCGGCCTGGCCGCCCGACCGTGCGGGACGCCGCGGTCAGGCCGCGGTGTCCAGCCGCCGGCGCTGGTCCTCGTCGAGCACCAGGTCCAGGGCGGCCAGACTCTCGTCCAGCTGGGCGACGGAGCTGGCGCCCACGACCGGGATCGTCGGCGCCGGGTGGCCCAGCAGCCAGGCGAGCACCACCTGGTTGACGGTGGCCCCGGTCTCCTTCGCCACCTCGGCCAGGGCGGCCAACTGGGCCTGCACCACCGGCCACTGGTACTTCTCGGACAGCGTCCGGTCGGGCCGGCAGTACGCGCCGCCGAGCAGCGGGGAGTACGCCAGCAGCAGCAGCTCCGGCCGCTGCGCGACGTACGACAGCAGCTCCTCGTCGGCGTGCTTCTGGATGCCGAAGTCCGCGTCCGGCCGTGGCCGGAGGTAGCTGTGGCGCTGCTGGACGCACCGGTAGCCGGGCCAACCCCGCTGCTCGGCAAGCTCGTTGGCGGCAGCCAGGTCCGCGGCGCTGTGGTTGCTGCAGCCGAGCCGGCCGACCTTTCCGTCGGCCACCAGCTCGGCGAAGGCCCCGAGGGTCTCCTCGACCGGGGTGGACGGGTCCGTCACGTGGGCGTAGTAGACGTCCACGCGGTCGGTGCCGAGCCGGCGCAGGCTGCCCTCGGCCGCGTTGTGCAGCGCAGCGGCGGACAGCCCCTCCATGTGTTCGGGGAAGGGGAGTTCGGACACCGGGCGGGCTCCCGCCTTGGTGGCGAGGACCAGTTCGGCACGGTTGCGCCGGCGGGCGATCCAGCGGCCGAGCAGTTCCTCGCTCTCGTACCCCGTCCCGCCGGGGGCCCAGAAGGCGTAGTTGTTCGAGGTGTCGACGAAGGTCCCGCCGGCCTCGGTGAACCGGTCCAGGATCGCCGTCGCGGTCTGCTCGTCCACGGTGGTGCCGAAGGTCATGGCGCCGAGGCACAGCGCGCTGGCCTTCGGTCCGTCAACTCCGAGGCTGCGGTACAGCATCAGTCATCCCTCCCAGGGGTCGGTAATGGTGGTGCGGGCCACGATCGGGGCGTGGCGCGCCGCGATCCGGTCACCAGAATCATCACCCCGGCCGCGCCCGACTCGGCCAATGCGCAGACCAGCCGGGAAACCGTCCGATTCGTTCAAGACGGGGCGTCCGGGCGCCGCCTACCGTGACGGGCATGAACAGCACACCAGCACCGCAGTTCGCCGTCGTGGGCCTCGCCGTCTCGGACCTGGCCGCCTCGATCGCCTTCTACCGGCGGCTCGGACTCGCGTTCCCCGACGGGGCCGAGCAGGAGCCGCACGTCGAGGCCGTGCTGCCGGGCGGGCTGCGCCTGGCCCTCGACCCCGAGTCCACCATCCGCTCGTTCCACCCGGACTGGCGTCCGCCGGCGGGCGGCGGCCGGACGGCACTGGCGTTCCGGTGCGCCGACCCCGCCCAGGTGGACGCGGTCTACGAGGACCTGGTCGGCGCCGGGTACCACGGCGAGTTGAAGCCGTGGGACGCCTTCTGGGGCCAGCGGTACGCCGTGGTGCACGACCCGGACGGCAATGGCGTCGACCTGTTCGCGCCGCTGCCGGGCGCCACGGACTGAGTCAACGGGGCAGCAGGGCGGTCGCCGGCATTCCCGCCAACTCCCGTACGTCGCGCGCCAGATGGGCCTGGTCGGCGTAGCCCGTCCGGGCCGCCGTCTCGGCGAGGGGCACGCCGGAGCGGGCCAGCGCGAGGGCGCGCTGCAAGCGGAGGATCCGGGCCAGGGTCTTGGGACCGTAGCCGAAGGCGGTCAGTGAGCGGCGGTGCAGTTGCCGCGCGCCGAGGCCGACCGCCTCGGCGGTCGCCGCGACCGAACGGCCGGCCGCCAGGGCATCGGCGACCGCCCGGACGAGCGGGTCCACCGGCCGCGCGTCGGCCGCCAGGCGCAGCGCCAACTCCTCCAGGGCCACGGCCGGGTCGGGCGCCGCGTCGATGCGCCCGGTGCGGCGGCGCACCTCGACTCCGGGCCGGAGGTCGGCCAGGTCGACCCGCCGGTCGCGCAGTTCGTGTGCGGGCACGCCCAGCAGGGCGGGGGCGGCGCCGGGCGGGAGGCGGACGCCCGCCCACGGGCCGCGCAGCCCCGGTCCGAGCTGGAAGGCGCGGGTGTCCGGCCCGGCGACGAGGACCCGGCCCTCGGTCCAGAGCAGGTCCATGCAGCCGTCGGGCAGGACGAGCCCGGCCGCGCCGCCGCCCGTGCTCCCGACGGCCCGGCGCCTCCACACGACCGCTCCCGGCAGCCTCGACGCCCGCTCCGCGTACTCGGGGGACATGAGGCCCAGGCTACGCGCCGCCGCCGGGCGCCGCCGGGGGTCGGCGACACGCCGGCGGCACGCCCACGGCTCCGGCCGCGCGAGGCGGACGGGGCCGAGACGGACAGGAAAGGGCCGAACAGGACAGGGCCGGGCAGGACAGGGCAGGCTCAGCCCACCCGCTGGACGACCTCCGCCTCCGCCACGCCCTCGACCGGGCCCGCCGCCGGAGCGGTCTTCCGGCCGTCCCGCATCAGCACCAGGGTCAGCCCCGCGGCCGCCAGGACGGAGATCCCGCCCGCCGTGAAGGTGACGGAGGCCGCGGTGTTGAACGCGTCGCGCGCGGCGGCGGCCAGTCCGCCGTCCCCGGTGCTCGCGGCGAGGGCGAGCGCGTCCGTGATCGCGTGCTTCCCGGCGGCGGGCGCGTCGGTGGGCATCGAGCCGGTGAAGGTGCTGGACAGGACGGCGCCGAGGATGGCCACGCCCAGCGCGGAACCGGACTGCTGGATGGTGTCGTTGAGCGCGGAGCCGACACCGGCGTGCTCACCGGGGATCGCGCCCATCAGCGCGTTGGACGCGGCCGGCATCGCGAGGCCGGAGCCGGCGCCCAGCACCAGCATGGCCAGGGCGACCTTGGCGAAGCCGTCGCCGACCGAGAGCGTGGCCAGCAGCCCGAACCCGGCCGCGATGATCAGCATGCCGGCCGAGGTCGTCACCCGCGGGGCGACCTTCTTGCTGAGCACGGCGCCGAGGGCGTTGAACACCAGCGAGGCGACGGCCAGCGGGAGGAACGCCAGGCCGGTGTCGGTGGCCGAGAACTTCAGCACGAACTGCAGGTACTGGGTGAGGACCAGCATCAGGCCGCCGGTGGCGAAGGTCAGCAGGACGAGCGAGAAGCTGGCCCCGGTGAACACCCGGTTGCGGAACAGCTTGAGCGGGACCATCGGCGAGTCGGTCCGGACCTGGCGGACGGCGAACCCGGTCAGCGCGAGCACCCCGACGACGAGCGTGCCGAGCGTGCCGGGGCTGGTGATGCCGTCCCGGGGCAGCACGGTGATCGACCAGACCAGCGCGGTCATCCCGGTCATCGAGAGCACCATGCCGGGCAGGTCGGGCCGGCGCCACGGCCCCCTGGACTCCGGCATCAGCACGACCGCCGCGATGACGGCGACCACTGCGACCGGCACGTTGAGCAGGAAGACCGCGCCCCACCAGAAGTGCGCGATCAGCGCACCGCCGAGCACCGGCCCGCCGATCATGCCGATCATGGCCACCGCGCTCCACGCGGCGATCGCCTTGGGCCGTTCCTCGTCGTCGAAGACGGTGATCAGGATGGAGAGCGTGCTCGGCATGACCAGGGCTCCGCCCACGCCCATCAGCACGCGTCCGGCGATGAGCTGGCCGGGGCTGTCGGCGACGGCCGCGACCAGGGAGGCGGCGCCGAACACCACCAGCCCGATGATCATCATCTTCCGCCGGCCGAACCGGTCGGAGAGGCTGCCCGAGGTGAGCAGCAGCCCGGCGAAGACCAGGATGTACGAGTCGATGATCCACTGGATGTCCTCGGCCCCGGCCCCGAGGTCCGCCGCGATCTGCGGGATGGACACCGTGAGCACCATGTTGTCGACCACCAGCACCAGGCTGCTGAGACAGAGCACGACCAGGATGAGCCAGCGGCGCGGATGTCGGTCCACCGCGGTCCCCCTTCGAAGTGAGCGCGCCGGCCGTAGCCGGACGGAAGTCGTCGCGGGTGCACCGCGGTCCGTCCCCACGGCCGCGGTGCACCTCGATCCGCACACCGTGCGGACGCCACACACTGTACGGAGACCGCACAGCGTTCGCAAAGCCGTACAGTGTGCGGCGCGGCTTATGCTGAACGGAGCAGCCGAGCCGAGCACAGGCGGGCGAAGACCGAGAGGAGGGCCGGATGCCGGCCAGGTCGAAGGACGCGCCCGGGACACCGTGGAGCCGCCCCGAGCGCCCCCGGCGCGAGCAGCCGGCGCTCAGCCGGGCCCAGATCGTCGCGGAGGCACTCGCCATCCTGGACAGCGACGGCATCGAAGCCATGAGCATGCGCAAGCTCGGCGCCCGCCTCAACGCCGGCGCCACCTCGATGTACACCCACGTCGCCAACAAGGACGAACTGCTCGCCCTGGCCGTCGACGAGGTGTTCGGCAAGATCTGGATCCCGGCGGTCACCGACACGAACCCGGCGGACTGGCGCGCCACCGTCGCCGAGTGCGCGGGCAGCGTGCGCCAGGTCATCCTGCGCCACCCGTGGATGGTGTCGGTGATCGGCGACCTGGGGCTCGTCTACTTCGGGCCGAACTGGATGCGCCTCTCCGAGGCCCTGCTCACCTTCCTGGAGGCAGCCGGCTTCACCCCGATGGAGGCCAGCGACGCGATGAGGGCCCTGCTCGGCTATGTCATCGGGACGGCCAGCGTAGAGGCCTCCTGGCTGAGCGCACTGGCCCGGCACGGCCGGGAGGAGCAGGGCTGGATGGACGAACTCCTGCCCGCCATCATCGAGGCCACCCGGGACTTCCCGCGCCTGCACCGCCTCTACACCACCGACGCCAACGGGGTGACCGACGGCTCCCGCGACAGCGGCTTCACCAACGGCATCCGGCTGATCCTGGACGGCATCGAGGCCACTCGGCAGGCCCGGCCTGCCAGTTGACGGGACGTCAGTTCCGGCTCAGCGCCCGGGCCCCGACGTAGCCCGGCCCCGAACCGACCTCGCCGCCCGCACCACCGACCGGGCCGCCGGGGCGGGCAGTCGGTGGTGCGGGCGGCCGGTGGTGCGCAGCACCCTCCGGTCAGCCCAGGGCCGCCACCCCGGCGGCCGGAGCCGCGCCGGCCAGCGGCGGGCGCAGCGAGGCCGTGCCCAGGCCGGTCGGGCCGAGCGGCACCGCGGCGGGCGCGGGCAGTTCCTCGACCGCCGCCCCCGCCCTGAGCTGCCGCTCCGCGCCGAAGTGCCGCAGCAGGTCCTCCTCGCGGTACCGGCGGCAGTCCCGGTGCCAGACCAGGATGCCCGCGAGCCAGTGCTCCAGCTCCTTCACGTACCCGTCCAGCAGCTCCCGCGCTTCCGGCTCCAGCGCGAAGTCGTCGTACAGGACGGGGAGTTCCTTCGCCGCGACGTGCTGGAACTGGTCCAGCCGGGAGTGCATCAGGTCGTCGACGATCCGGACCGCCGACGGGTAGTCGCAGTTGAAGAAGTTCTGCACCACCAGGACGGCGTTGTGCACCTCGCCCTCGTACTCGACCTCCTTCTGGTACGAGAACAGGTCGTTCATCATGCACGCGTAGTCCGCGGCCGAGTTCTCCAGCGAACGCATCGAGCCGTGCTCGTGCACCCCGGGCGGCACGGCCTTCCCGTGGGCGAGCCGGCACAGGCTCATGGTGAGGTCGGAGCCGAAGGTGGCGCGGCGCATCTCCAGGTAGTCCACCGGGTCCGGAATCCGGTTCTGCACCTGGTTGTTGAGCTCCCAGATCCAGCTCGCGGTCATGTCCTCGACGGTCTGGCGGAACGTCCGCCGGGCGTCCGCCGTCATCGGGCCGGCGGTGCGCTCCCAGATGTCGGCGAGGCCGCGTTCCAGGGCGTTGGCGGGCTCGGGCGCGGGGCTGCCGTCCACCGGCATGAACAGCGGGAGCCGCTCGTTGGCGAGCTTGGCGCCGGCCAGGTCGCGGGTGCGTCCGAAGACCGCCGGGTAGTAGTCGTCGGCCCAGGTCCCCCAGGCCAACCAGGCGGAGGAGACGTCGAGTTGGTCGGCGGTGGCGTTCGGGTGGATGCCGGCCGCGCAGAGCGGGAGGTCGTAGTCCCGCATGGACGCGGCGTCCCAGATGCCGGATCCGGGGATGCCGGGCTGCTCCGCCAGCAGGCCCATCCGCTCGGCCCACTCGATCACCCGCTCCCGCGCGCCGCCCAGGTGCGGGTTCAGGGTGGCCTCGAACGGCAGCTTGAACTCGGGCAGTCGGGACGGTCCGACGGGCTGGTACGGCACGTGGGCGTGCGACCGGGCCCGCCGGACGGCCGGTCCGACGCCGCCCGGGCCGGCCTGGCCGGCCGCAGGTCCACCGCCGCCCATCGCCGTGCTGCGCAGGATGTCCAGCGCCGAGGTGCCCACCCCGCCGATCGCGAACGGGTCCCACCAGTTGCCGGTTCCGGGCAGCGCGCCGCCCGTTCCCGCCGCGACGCGGCCGCCCGAACCGGCCGCCGCACCACCGCCGTTCATGTACCGGCTGGAGCGCATGTGCCACTCGTGGCCGCCTGACTGCCAGTCCTGGAGGCCCTTGACGTACGCCAGCACCCGGGCGCGGCCCTCGGGGGCGAGCCCGGTCTCGGCGAACAGCACGGGCAGTTCGGTGAACACGGTGTTCTCGAACTGCTGGAGCCGCGAGGTGAGCAGGTCGTTGACCGCCTCGGCGGCCTCCTGGGTGGAGCACTCCAGGAACTTCTCCAGCACCAGGATGCCGTTGCTCAGCTCGCCCTCGTCCTCCACCTCCCGCTGGTAGGAGAAGATGTCGTTGCGCAGGTGCACGCCGTCCGAGAAGGCGTCCATCAGCACCCGCAGCGCGCGCGAGCCGGAGACCTCCTTCGGGACCTCGGCGCCGGCCGCGTACTCGACCAGCTGGGCGGACCAGGGCGCACCGCCCACCTTGCGGCGCATCTCGATGTACTCGACCGGGTTGGAGATCCGGCCGGCGTTGATGTTGGCGAGCTCCCAGAGCGACTCGTTGAGCAGGTTGCGGGTGCTCTCGGCGAAGCGGATCCGCCAGTCCTCGCCCATCACCGGCACGGTGCGCCGCCACAGGTCGGCCAGGCCCGCCTCGACCGGGTTCTCCGGCTCCGGCATCGGGGTGGCCGGGTCGGCCGGCATGAACAGCGGCAGCCGGTCGAGGTGCGCCTTGCCGGCCTCGCGGTCGTTGCTGCGCTTGAACATGTCGAGGAAGTGGTCGTCGAAGAAGAAGACCCACACGTACCAGTCGGTGACCAGCGAGAGCGCCTCGGCGGAGGCGTCGGGGTGGGTGTAGGCGCAGAGCAGGCCGTAGTCGTGGGCGTCCAGGTCGGCCTGGTCCCAGATGCCGGAGCCCTCCAGCATTCCCATCTCCCGTGCCCAGACGGAGGAATGGGCCCGTGCCTCGTCCAGATGGGGGTTGAGGCGTGCCGGGTGCGGCAGGTAGAAGGACGGCAGTTCGAACGGCTGGGTCACGGCGGGCGAGCCTTTCTGGACGCGTCGATTGCACCAAGAATGGCCCGCCGGCAGGTCGCCGCACCGGCGCAACGGAAACAGTCATACAAGATGACCAGCCGCCTCCAACCTGCCCACGCTGCCCTCCTCTTCGCCGCCCGACGCGGGCAAAAAGTACTCCGCCGGCTCTCCCGACCGCCGGAGCTGGTATCTCAGGCGGTCGCTCCGCCAACGAACAAGCCAGCTACGCCAAGGCCCTGGAACACCAAGACTTCCCCTGCTACGGGCGTGTTGACCGCCTCCGCCCCCGCCCCGTCCACCAGACTGGGCGCCGACCCGACGTCAACTCCGAGGAGGGCAAGCCCATGAACGTCACCGTCCGGCTCGCACAGCAGCCCGAGGCCGACGAACTGCTCGGACGGAGTGCGCTGGCCGCGCTCGTCGGCATGTTGCTTGACCAACAGGTGCCGATGGAATGGGCGTTCACCGGTCCGCTGACCATCGCCCAGCGGCTCGGACGCAACGACCTGGACGCCCGGGAGATCGCCGTGTACAACCCGGAGGAGTTCGTCGCCCTCCTGTCCGCGAAGCCCGCCGTGCACCGCTACCCGGCCGCGATGGCCAAACGGGTCCAGCAGCTCTGCCAGTTCCTGGTGGCGCAGTACGACGCCGACGCCGCCGCGCTCTGGAAGGACACCCGCACCGGCAAGGAACTGCTCAGCCGCCTCAACGCCCTGCCCGGTTTCGGCAAACAGAAGTCGCAGATCTTCCTGGCCCTACTCGGCAAGCAGTACGGCGTGCGGCCGGAGGGCTGGCGCGAGGCGGCCGGCGTGTACGGCGAGGAGGGCGCGCACCGCTCGGTCGCCGACATCACCGGGCCCGAATCCCTCGACCTGGTACGGGAGTTCAAGCAGGAGATGAAGCGCGCCGCGAAGGAGGCCAAGTCCGCGGCGAAGACCACGACCCGGACGACGGCGGTGAGCACGGCCGGGGCGCGCTGAAAACCGATCGCCCGGCCGGCCCCGCCGGGAACCGTTGCCGAGCCGCCGAGGAGTCCACCGCCGTACGGTCCACGGCCTCCCAGGATGCGCTGAGGGCCCCGGTCGCGCCGCGCGACCGGGGCCCTCAGCAGTGCCTGTCAGGCCAGGACGGACTCCCGCTCGTCCGTCGGATCCACCGCACCCGCCGTCGCCGGCGCGTCCACCGCACCCGCCGCATCCGCGCCGGCCGGCGCGACCGCCTTGCGCCGCGGCAGCGCGAACATCAGCAGGAACACCACCAGCAGCGCCCCCGCGACCCACCACATCGCGTGGACGAACGCCCCGCCGAACGCGGTGCCCATCGCCTCCGGCGCGACCACGTCGTCCATCGCCCCGAAGAAGGCCACCGACACCAGCGCGAGCCCCAGCGCGTTCCCCATCTGCTGGACGGTGTTGATCAGCCCCGACGCCGAACCGGCGTGCGCGCGCGGCACCTCCGCCAGGATCGCGTCGGTGATCGGCGCGACGATCAGGCCCATCCCCAGGCCCATCACCACCAGCGGCAGCGCCATCTGCCAGGGCGCGATCGCCGTCCCGTACCGGTCCGCCTCCCAGATGTACGTCAGCACGCCCGCCGCCATCACCAGCGCGCCGGTCTGGAGCACCCGGCGTCCGAACCGGGGCACCAGCTTCTGCACGGACAGCCCGGCCGCGGCCGAGACGGCGAGCGAGAACGGGATGCCGGTGGAGCCGGCCTTGAGCGGGCTCCAGCCGAGGCCCAGCTGCATGTACAGCGTCCAGACCAGGAAGAAGATCCCGCAGACCACGCCGAAGGCCAGCTGCACGCCGATGCCGGCCGCGAAGCTCTTCACCCGGAACAGCGACAGCTCGACCAGCGGCGAGCCGTCCCGCCGCGTCTTGGCCTTCTCGTACGCCACGAACAGCGCGAACACCACCAGGCTGCCGGCCATCGACAGGTAGCCCCAGAGCGGCCAGCCGGCCTCCCGCCCGTGCGTCAGCGGGTAGATCAGCATCAGCAGGCCGACGCTCGCCAGCGCCACCCCGACCAGGTCCAGCTTGAGCGCCCGCTCGGCCTTCGACTCGTCGATGAAGCGGCGCCCGAGCAGCAGCCCGGCGATGCCGACCGGCAGGTTGATCAGGAAGATCGGGCGCCAGGCCAGGCCGAACAGGTCCCACTCGGTGAGCAGCGCGCCGATCAGCGGCCCGGAGACGGCGCCCAGCCCGACCACCGCGCCGAACATGCCGAACACCTTGCCGCGCTCCTCCGCCGGGAAGGTCGCGTGGATGATCGACAGCACCTGCGGCACCATCATGGCCGCCGTGCCGCCCTGGAGCACCCGCATCCCGACCAGCATCTCGGGGCCGGAGGCCAGGCCGCACAGCGCGGACGCCACGGTGAACCCGCCGATGCCGATCAGGAACAGCCGCTTGCGGCCGTAGATGTCGCCCAGCCGACCACCGGTGATCAGCCCGATCGCGAAGGCCAGCGCGTAGCCGCCGGTGACCCACTGGATGGCGCTGAAGGAGGCGCCGGTGTCCTCCTGGATGCTGGGGATGGCGATGTTGACGATGGTGACGTCCACCAGGTCCATGAAGGAGGCGACCATCACGATCGCCAGCGCGATCCACCTCCGTCGGTCCGCGTCCGCGGTCTTCATTCGGTACTCCTCATTCGTCCTGCTCGTCCTGCTCGTCCTGCTCGCGCTGCTCGCACTGCTCGTCGGCACGTCCACGAGGGTACGGGGCATATAGGTCAGATCCTGTCCCAGTTGTCCGGCATCCTGGACGGCATGACGGACACCCCCGCACGGCTGCTGAACCTGCTGTCCCTGCTGCAGACCCCGCGCGAGTGGCCCGGCAGCGAACTCGCCGAACGGCTCGGCGTCAGCCCCCGGACGATCCGGCGCGACATCGACCGGCTGCGCGACCTCGGCTACCCGGTGCAGGCCACCATGGGCGCGGTCGGCGGCTACCGGCTGGTCGCGGGGACGGCGATGCCGCCGCTGCTGCTGGACGACGAGGAGGCCGTCGCCATCGCGGTCGGACTGCGGGCGGCCGCCGGGCACGCGGTGGTCGGCATAGAGGAGGCCTCGGTCCGCGCCCTCGCCAAGCTCCTCCAGGTGCTGCCGGGCCGCCTGCGGCACCGGGTGGGCGCGCTCAACACCGCCACCATGCCACTGCTCACCGGCGACGGCCCGACCGTCGACCCGGACGACCTCACCGTGCTCGCCGGCGCCGTCACCAACCGGGAACGGCTGCGCTTCGCCTACCGGGCCGGCGACGGCGCCGAGACCAGGCGCAACGTCGAACCCGAGCGGCTGGTCTCGGCCGGCCGCCGCTGGTACCTGGTCGGCTACGACCTGGACCGGGACGACTGGCGGCTCTTCCGCGTCGACCGGCTCAGCGAACCCCGCGCCACCGGCGCCCACTTCACCCCGCGCCCGCTCCCGGCCGAGGACGCCGCCGCGTACGTGGCGGGCAAGCTGCGCCGCCAGTCACCGGCCCGCTCCGTGGTCGCCACCGTGCACGCCCCGGCCGCGAACGTCCGACGGCACTTCGCCCGGGGGGACTCCGAGATCGAGCCGATCGACGAGCACCGCTGCCGGCTGCGCTCCCGCACGGACTCCCTGGAGTGGACGGCGGTGCGGCTGCTGACGCTGGACTGCGAGTTCGAGGTGCACGAGCCGCCGGAGCTGATCACCCACCTGCGCACCCTGGCCGCCCGCGCCGACCGGGCCACCCGCGCGGGCGGCTAGGGCCCGCCCGGCAGGCCCTAAGCCTCGATCCGGTACCAGCAGTCCCCCGCGCGGAACCACAGCGCGCCGTCCCGGCCGTGCGCCCGCACCCGGTCGAGCGCGCCGGGCACGCTCAGCTGCCGGCGCCGGGTCTGCTTCCACTCCTTGCCGATCAGCTGGTACCAGGTCAACTCTCCACCGCTGGAAAGGAAGACGCCCTGCCCGCCGCGGATCGCGAAGCCGACCGGCAGCCGGACCGGGCACGGCACGGTGGTCGACGGCCGGTCGACCGCGTCGATCCGGGTGAGGTGGCTGACCGACGAGCTCGGGTACCAGGCCAGCCAGGCGCTCCGGCCGTCGGTCGCGCCGGCCAGGCCCTCCAGCGGGTAGGACGGCAGCTTGTCCGGGCTCCACACCACCCGGCCCCGGGTGTCGGCGGCCCGCAACCCGGCGGCCGCCATCGGGTGGTCGCCGTAGATGCCCTCGTCCCCGTAGGCCATCCAGATCCGGCCGTCCAGGTCGGTCACCAGCACCTGGACGTCGTCACCGAGCGCGAGCTCCCGTTCGAGCGCCCCGTCCGCGCCGTACACGGCCGCGTTGGGCAGCCATTCCTCCCCGTCCTGCTCGGCCCGGTACCCGGCCAGCAGCACCCGGCCGCCCGGCAGCAGCCCGAGGTGGTCGGGCGAGCAGGAGACGCCGGACAGCGGCACCCGCCACTCCCCCTGCGGCGCGGCCACGACCACCTCGCCGTCGAACGGCAGCCGGACCGGCGGCCAGGATCCGGCCGGCGCCAGGTGCTGCTCCGGCACCACCAGGAGGGCCAGTTCCCCGGCCGGCCCGACCGTCCAGGCCACGGCCCTGCGACCGGCCGACCGGTCCTCCTCGGGCAGCCGCCAGACCTCGACCGGATCGTGGCCCACCGCGCTCAGACCCCGTACTCGGCGGTGAGCAGCGCCCGCCCCAGCGTGTGGAAGGTCAGGTGGAAGCCGATCTGGGCCGCCGGAGTGTCGGCGGAGACGTCCAGCTTCTCGACGTCCAGGGCGTGCACCGCGAAGACGTACCGGTGCGGGGCGCCGGGCGGCGGGGCGGCGCCGTCGTACTGGTGGCCGGGGAAGTCGTTGCGGCCGTGGAAGGAGGCCGCGCCGGGCAGGTCGTCGTCCGAGGAGCCGGCGCCGCGCGGCAGTTCGAGCGTGTCGGCGGGCAGGTTGAGGGCGAGCCAGTGCCACCAGCCGGAGCCGGTGGGCGCGTCCGGGTCGTAGCAGGTGACGGCGACGCTCCGGGTGCCCTCGGGCAGCCCCGACCAGGCCAGTTGCGGCGACCGGTTGCCGCCGGCGTGGCTGAACTCCCCGTCCAGTGTGCCGCCGTCGGCGATGTCCTGGCTGGTCAGCGGGAAGGACGGCACCTGCGGCAGGAAGTCGTACGGCAGCGGCGGGCGAACGCTCATGGGGTGGTCACCTCTCAACGGGCCGTGGACGGCCTCGGGCTGAAGGACGCTGAAGAACACGGTCCGACGGGCACGGCCTGTCGGACACGGTCTGTCGGACACGGCTCACTGTAGTGGGGTGCCCGTCCGGTCCGGCCGCCCCGATCCGGTCGCCCCTCGTTCGGGCCCGGTCCGCTCAAATCGCCAGGTATAGACCAATCCGGCCCCTGCGGCTAGCGTGGACAGCGCACCCGCCCCCAGCTCCGGAGCCGCACCGTGGAGTCGTCCGTCCTCGCCTTCGCCACCGACCTGCTCGACGAGGGCGCCGACACCTTCTTCGGCAACCTCACCGACCGCGCCGGGGTCGGCGGCGTCACCCTCGCCTCGGTCTACCACGAGGCCCGGGACGTCTTCCCGCACAACCCCCGCCGGGTGATCCGCTACCTGGAGCCGGGCGCGGCGTACTTCCGCCCCGATCCGGCCCGCTGGCGGGGCCGCCGGCTCGCGCCCGCCCCGTCCACCGCGATCGGCGACCGCGACCCCTTCGCCGAAGCCGCCGCCGAGACCCGCCGCCGGGGGCTGAAGCTGCACGCCTGGACGGTGTTCTGCCACAACGACCGGCTCGGCTTCGCCCACCCGGACTGCGCCCCGGCCAACGCCTTCGGCGACCGCCACCTCACCGAGCTCTGCCCGGCCCACCCGGAGGTCCGGGAGTACGCGCGGACCCTGGTCACCGAGCTGGCCCGGTACGGCGTGGACGCGATCCGGGCCGAGTCCCTACACTTCCACGGGCTGCGCCACGGCTACCACCACGAGCGCTACTTCGAGGAACTGGGCGCGGGCGCCGAGGCGCTGCTCGGCATCTGCTTCTGCCCGCACTGCCGCGCCGCCGCCACCCGCGCGGGCGTCCCGGCGGAGGAGGTCGCGGAGGCCGTCCGCACCGAGCTGCGCCGCCGGCTGGCCGACGAGGCGGCCGCCGCCGAGCCCGCCGACCTGAGCGCGCTCGCGGACGGCGCCCTGGCCGCCTACCTGGACGCCGCCACCACCACCGTCACCACGCTGGCCGCCGAACTGACCGAGGAGGCCCGGCGCCACGGCATGCGGCTGAGCTTCATGGACGGCGCCGGCCCGGGCAAGGGCTGGCTGTCCGGCATCGACCTGCCCGCGCTCGCCAAGGCGGCCGACCAGATCGAGACGCTCGGCTACGCGAAGACCCCGGAGGCCGTCCGGGAGAAGATCGCCGCGTTCGCCCTGCACGGCGTCCGCCCGCAGGACATGGCGGTGATCCTGCGGCCGATGGCCTCGGACTGCGACGGCCCGGCGAACCTCGCCGCCAAGATCGCGACCCTGCGCGAACTGGGCGTCCCCGAGGTCGAGTTCTACAACTACGGCCTGATGCGGCTGTCCTCGCTCGACCGGATCGGCGCCGCCCTGGCCGGGTAAGGCTCCAGTCCTGCGGGGCCCGGCCGCTACCGCCGCCGCTTGGACGTCCCGAACAGGCTGCGCGAGATCTCCTGCCCGAGCTGCTTCCCGGCCGAACGTGCCAGGGACTTCACCGTCGGGTTGCTGAGCAGCGAATCGAGCAGCCCGCCCGCCCCCTTCGGCTCCTCCCGCCGCGGGGCGGGCTCCCGCTCCTTCGGCACCCTGGCCGGTGCGGCGGCCTCCGGCCTGGGCGCCCGCGCTGCCCGCGCGGCCAGCTTCTCGTACGCCGACTCCCGGTCGATCGCGTCCCGGTAGCGCGCCGTCAGCGGCGAGGCGTCGACGACGGCCCGCAGCGCGCCCGCCTCGATCGGCCCCATCAGGGACTGCGGCGCCCGCAGCCGGGTGGCCGCGACCGGCGTCGGCGCGCCCTTCTCGGAGAGCACCGTCACCACGGCCTCGCCGGTGCCGAGCGAGATGAGCACCGCGCCGAGGTCGTAGGAGGAACGCGGGAAGGTCGAGACGGTGGCCTTGAGCGCCTTGGCGTCGTCCGGGGTGAAGGCGCGCAGCGCGTGCTGCACCCGGTTGCCCAGCTGCGCGAGCACGTCGGAGGGGACGTCACGCGGGGATTGGGTGACGAAGAAGATGCCCACGGCCTTCGAGCGGATCAGCCGGACGGTCTGGGTGATGGCCTCCAGGAAGGCCTTGGAGGCGCCCTTGAACAGCAGGTGCGCCTCGTCGAAGAAGAACACCAGCTTGGGCTTGTCCAGGTCGCCGACCTCGGGCAGTTCCTGGTAGAGGTCGGCGAGCAGCCACATCAGGAAGGTGGAGAACAGCCGCGGCCGGTCCTGGACGGCGGGCAGTTCCAGCACCGAGACGACGCCCCGGCCGTCCGGGGCGGTCCGCAGCAGTTCGGCGGTGTCGAACTCGGGCTCGCCGAAGAACGCCCCGGCGCCCTCGTTCTCCAGCAGGGTGAGCGCGCGCAGGATCACCCCGGCGGTGGCCGACGAGAGGCCGCCGATGGTCCTCAGCTCCTCCTTGCCCTCGGGCGAGGCGAGGAAGGCGATGACGGCGGTGAGGTCCTTGAGGTCGTACAGCTCCAGGCCCTTGGTGTCGGCGTAGTGGAACACCAGGCTGAGCGAGGACTCCTGGGTCTCGTTCAGGTCGAGCACCTTGGCGAGCAGCAGCGGCCCGAAGCTGGTGACGGTGGCGCGGATCGGGATCCCGGCGCCCTGGCCGCCGAGCGAGTAGAACTCGACCGGGCAGCCCTGTGGGGTCCACTGCTGTCCGACCTCGGCCGCGCGGGCGGCGGTGCGCTCGCTCGGCGCGCCGGGCGCGGCGACGCCGGAGACGTCCCCCTTGACGTCGGCGAGGAACACCGGCACGCCCTGGGCGGAGAGCTGTTCGGCGATCAGCTGGAGGGTCTTGGTCTTGCCGGTGCCGGTGGCGCCGGCGACCAGCCCGTGCCGGTTGAGCACCCCGAGCGGGATGCGCACCTGGGCGTCCGGGTAGGCGGTGCCGTCCAGCAGCACCGCGCCGAGGTCGAGGGCGGGCCCGGTGAAGGCGTACCCGTCGGCGATCTCCCGGACGGCCGGCGGGGTGAGGGCGGAGGACATCGGGGCACTCTCCTGGGCGGTGCGGGGAGGCGGGGCGGGCCCGGAACCCGGTCCCGGGCGGGCCGTGTCCCGATCGGAACCCGGCGATGTTCGCGACATTTCCCATCAAACAGCCGCAATCGCCCTCCCGCAGCTCACACCCGAGCGCGTGGCGGCGTCGCGGCGGCTGCGCCATCCGCCGCCCAAACGGTAGGCTTTCCGTGTGATCTTCAAGCGCATCGGCAATGGGCGGCCGTACCCGGATCACGGCCGGACGAGCACCCGACAGTGGGCTGACGTCGCCCCACGCCCGGTGCGGCTCGACCAGCTGGTGACCACCAAGGGGCAACTCGACCTCGAAACCCTGCTCGCCGAGGACTCGACCTTCTACGGGGACCTCTTCGCGCACGTGGTGAAGTGGCGCGGCGACCTGTACCTGGAGGACGGACTGCACCGGGCGGTGCGGGCCGCACTGCAGCAGCGCCAGGTGCTGCACGCCCGGGTCCTCGAAATGGAATGACGGACCCTCTGCACGGGCTCCTGGACCGCCCCCTCGCCACCCGGCGGAGGGCGGTCCGCGCGTACCCGGGTACCCCCTTTCGGGTACCGGCGTACTCCAGATGATGATCATTTAGTACCTTCGCAGCCGGACGGCACTACGCTGCTGACTACGGCCGCGACCAGGGGATCCGCCCGCACCACGGGATCCACTCGCACCAGCCGATCCGTCATCCCGACCCCGCCCTGGCACGAGGGGGAGACAAACCGTGAGCATGTTGACTCCCCAAGGCCTCAAGGGGAAGCAGTACCGCGTCACCGGCAACGCCTATCCACGACTCGGCCGGCCCCCGAGGAAGAGCCGCAAGGTGATCTCCGGGCTCGCGAGCCTGCTCGCCCTGGCCCTGATCGGCCTCGGTGGCGTCCAGCTCTACGACATCTTCAGCGGGAAGAACAAGAACTCCTCCGCCCAGGCCTGCGTGACCCCGTCGGGCAAGCCGCTGGCCGCCCCCTCCCCGGGCGCCACGCCCGGTGCGCCCACCGCCTCCGGCGCGCCCGCCGCCCCGGGCGACCCGCACGCGATCCCGCAGCCGGCCGGCGTCACGGTGAACGTCTACAACGCCACCGCCAAGGGCGGCCTGGCCGGCCGGACCGCCGAGGAGCTCAAGAAGCGCGGCTTCACCATCGGCAAGGTCGGCAACGCCCCGGCCGAACTGGACAAGAAGGTGCCCGGCACCGCCCAGGTGATCGCCGGCCCGGCCGGCGCCGGCGCCGCCACCCTGCTCGGCTCGCAGATCGCCGGGGCCACCACCACCGCCGACGCCCGCACCGACGGCACCGTGGACTTCGTGGTCGGCGACAGCTACAACGCCCTGCTGGACGAGACCCAGGCGGCCGCCGCCCTCGCCCTCGCGACCAAGCCGTCCCCCACCCCGACCGCCACCGGCAGCTGCTGAGGCCGGTCGTCCCGCGCAACAGGAGAGCCCCCCGGCAACGCGCCGGGGGGCTCTCGTCCGTTCGGGGGATCCGCTCAGCCGGCGGTGCCGTACAGGCGGTCGCCCGCATCGCCGAGGCCGGGCACGATGTAGCCGTTCTCGTTGAGCCGCTCGTCCAGGGCGGCGGTGACCACGGTGACCGGCAGGCCGGCCAGCTCGCGCTTCATCACCTCGACGCCCTCGGGCGCGGCCAGCAGCACCACGGCGGTGACGTCGGTGGCGCCGCGCTCGATCAGCATCTTGATCGCCACGACGAGGGTGCCGCCGGTGGCCAGCATCGGGTCGAGCACGTAGACCTGGCGGCCGGAGAGGTCGTCCGGCATCCGGGTGGCGTAGGTGGAGGCCTCCAGGGTCTCCTCGTTGCGCACCATGCCGAGGAAGCCGACCTCGGCGGTCGGCAGCAGTCGGGTCATCCCGTCCAGCATGCCGAGACCGGCGCGCAGGATCGGCACGACCAGCGGGCGGGGGTAGCTGAGGCGGGTGCCGAGCGTGACCGCCACGGGGGTGGTGATCTCCACCTCGTCGGTGCGGACGTCCCGGGTGGCCTCGTAGGCGAGGAGGGTCACCAGCTCGTCGGTCAGGCGACGGAAAGTCGGCGAGTCGGTGCGCTCGTCGCGCAGGGTGGAGAGCTTGTGGGCCACCAGGGGGTGGTCGACGACGTGGAGACGCATGTATCGAGGTTAGCCCGGGTCTGCACGCCTGTACGACTCGCCGCGTGCCGACCGCCCCGTCGCCGGGGTGCACCCGGCCGTATCGCGCCGTGACGCCCCGCGAATGTCCGGACGGAAGCGCCTCCTGTGGTATCAACCGGGCTGATCTGGGAATGTCACGTCTTATGACGAGCAACCCGAACGCCGGGGACGGCTCGGCGGACGAGCCCGCAGGCCGGTCGGGCAATCGCCCCGGCCCGCCACAGGACCCCCCGGAGACCGAGGCGGACCGCCGCAGGCGGCGGGCCGTCTTCCTGCGCGAGCTCACCGAGGCCCGCGAACTCCGGGAGCGGGTCCAGCCCCGGCGGACCAAGGAACGGCGGATGCGCGAAGCCATGCGGATGCGAACCTTCCGGATCTGACGAGGATCCGAAGCGGTTCCGGCGCGGCTCCCCCCGCAGCTCCCCCTGCGGCTCCGCCGACCGGCCGGTCCGGATCCGGCGGGCCCCGGGCGGTGGTGCCGGCGCCACACCGGCCGCCGGCCGGCCCTTCCGACACGACCTGCAAAGACGCGCTGCCGAACACCCCCCGCAAGGGCGGGCTTTCTGTCACGATTCCGATGGGACGGTCCGAACGAGCGGACCGCCTCTGGCGCGGGGGCGGCCAGATTTTCGCGTTGCCCGAGCGCGCCGACAGCCGAGACCGAGATCTTGGGAGTGTCCCTGGTGGCGTACTTCGCTGCAGTGCTTGCTCGCACCGAGGACGGGTGGGATGTGAGCGAGACGGAGCTCGACGACGTCGAAACCCTCGCCGACCTGACCGAACTGGCCCGCGACTCCACGCAGGACGACGACAGCGTCCTGATCTTCATCGAACAGGAGGACGCCTGGTTCGCCATCGTCCGGGTGGACGGCGAGGAGGACCCGCGGATCTTCGTGTCCGACGGCGCCGCCGCCGCCCGCAGCTCCTACGGTTCCGTCCTTACCGACGAGCTGGTCGACCAGGCCGGTGAGAGCGAGTTCGGCGACCTGGACCACCTGGTCGTCGAGCTGGAGGAGGACGAGGAGGCGCAGGAGCAGGACGAGGACGCCCGCAGCGGCGTCCCGGTCGGCCCGCTCGGCGACGCCCACCTGCTCACCGAGTTCGGCCTGGCCGCCGAGGAGCTGCTCGCCCTCAGCGGCGAGGGCGCCGTCCCGGGCGACGCCCTGGAGGAGATCGCCGAGGCCCTCGGCTGCGGCGAGGTCCTGGAGGCGGTCCGGTAGCGGGCGGTGACCAGGCCGGTGACCAGGCCAGTGCCCACCGCCGGATACCCGACACTGGATGCCATGCAGTCCGCATCCGCCCCGCAGGCCGTCCCCCGCATCGCCCCGCTGCCCGCCCCCGTCCGCCCCGACCCGGTCCGCGACCGCTGGGCGGCGCCGATGCGCCTCGCCATCGCCGAGGCCGCCCTGGCGCCGGCCACCGGCGACGTCCCGGTCGGGGCGCTCGTCCTGGGCCCGGACGGCGAGGTGATCGGGCGCGGCCACAACGAGCGCGAGGCGGTCGGCGACCCGACCGCGCACGCCGAGGTGGTCGCGATCCGGCAGGCGGCCGAACGGATCGGGGAGTGGCGGCTCAGCGGCTGCACCCTGGTCGTCACCCTGGAGCCCTGCACGATGTGCGCCGGCGCCATCGTGCTGTCCCGGATCGACCGGGTGGTCTACGGCGCCCTCGACGAGAAGGCCGGCGCGGCCGGCTCGCTCTTCGACGTGATGCGCGACCGCCGTCTCAACCACCGCCCCGAGGTGGTCTGGGGCGTCCTCGCCGACGAGTGCGGCGAGCAGCTGCGCGAGTTCTTCGAGTCCCACCGCTGACGTCCGGCGTCGACTTCCGCCGCCGGGTCCCCCGCCGGCCGCCCGTCCCTATGGATTTCGTGACCGCGCACCCGTCCGGTAGAGTTCCCCTCGGTAGCGTGTCCGAGCGGCCAAAGGAGCACGCCTCGAAAGCGTGTGTGGGGGCAACTTCACCGTGGGTTCGAATCCCACCGCTACCGCTGGAAAGCCCGAAGGCCCGTCCGATCCGGACGGGCCTTCGGCGTTTCCGCGCACCCTCGAACGCGAAAAGGGCTCCGTACTCCGGGCTGATGACCACCAACGCCCGGAGAGTACGGAGCCTGGAAAGGGGGAGCGGCTCGGGGGGACGACCGCTCCCCCGGCGGAGTCCCACAACCGGCGCCGCGTCGGGGGGAAGCCGCGGCGCCCGGTCCCACAGCGGGGAGCTCCGGATCCACGCACCGGGGATTCCTGCCAGATCCTCGGCACGTCTCCCATCCTGCCGCCCGGGCCGCTTCCGGGCATCCGGAGAAAGGCCCCACTCACGGGGACCTTCGTCCCGCCGGGCGAACGCGTCGCACACTTGATAGCCCGTCCGATGGATAAGCTGCTTCCGCAGGGCCGCTCGGGGACCCGGATGGCGGCGGCCCACAGCAGGAGAGGACGACACCCGATGGCGCAGGCGAAGAAGATCGGCATGGCCCTCCTGCTCATCTTCGTCCTCTACTCGATCATCAGCTCGCCGGCCCGCTCCGCCCAGCTCGTCCAACTGGGCTTCGAGGGCATCTCGAACGCGGCCAAGGCGGTCGGCACCTTCATGACCGGACTGATCAAGTGAGCGCTCCGCTCGCGTAGGGCCCGTCGTCCCGCCCCGGCGCACCGGCTACGGTGTGCGGGACCCTCTGTCCCCGTCCGCGAGGAGCGGCAATCGTGATCCGGCATCTGGTCCTGTTCAAGCTCAACGAAGGCGTCCGCAAGGACGACGAGCGCGCGCTCGCCGGCGCCAAGGCGTTCGCCGAGCTGGGTTCGCTGATCCCCGAGCTGCGCGAGTGGGAGTGCGGCTGGAACACCACCGAGCGGGACATCGCCCACGACTACGCGATCAACAGCCTGGTCGAGGACCGCGACGCCCTGCACGCGTACCTGACCCACCCGGCCCATCAGGCCGCGGCCGGTCAGTGGCGCGAATTCGCCACCTGGGTGATCGCCGACATCGAGGTCTGACACCCGAGGCACCCGGGTCCGTCCCTCGGACGGCCCGCCGCGCCCCGTCCGGCCACCGGACGGGGCGCCTTGCTCCGCCCCGGAACGATCCGTGCGGCGCCTGGGCGGGAAGCCCGGTGAAGCCCCGATGCCGCACCAACACACCTCCGCCGGGTGCTTGCCCGACCTGCGCCCGCCTTGTGATGCTATGACCGGTTTTGCCGGACATGGCGAGGTGGTGAAGCAGCCGCGACACCCGATCCGCAGGGCCCTTCGTTATCGACTGAGGGAGGGGTGACGTGTCCGACGAGGTACTGGCGTCGATCATCAGCCCGGCCGGCGAGCTCCGCCCGGACGGTCTGCGCGGCCCCGGCGGCCGCCCCGCGGTGGACGTCCGGACGCTGACCCGGGTGCTGTTCGAACGGCTCGCGGAGCTGCCCCCGGGCACCCCCGAGCGGGAGCGGGTCCGGGCCGCCCTGATCGAGGTGAACATCCCCCTGGTCCGCTACGCGGCCACCCGCTTCCGCAGCCGCAGCGAGCCGATGGAGGACGTCGTCCAGGTCGGCACCATCGGCCTGATCAACGCGATCGACCGGTTCGACCCCACCCGCGGCGTCCAGTTCCCCACCTACGCACTGCCCACCATCCTCGGCGAGATCAAGCGCTACTTCCGGGACAACGTCCGCACCATGCACGTCCCGCGCCGGCTCCAGGAGCTGTGGGTCCAGGTCAGCGGCGCGATGGAGGAGCTGACGGTGCTGCACGGCCGGGCCCCCAAGGTGCCGGAGATCGCCGCCAGCCTGCGGATCCCCGAGGAGGACGTCCGGGCCTGCCTGGACGCCGGGCGGGCCTACAACGCGGCCTCGCTGGAGGCGGCGCAGGAGCACGAGGGCGGACTCGCCCTGCTGGACCGGCTCGGCTACGAGGACTCCGCGCTGGCCGAGGTCGAGCACCGGGACATGGTCCGCCACCTGCTGGTCCAGCTGCCCGAGCGGGAGCGGCGGATCGTGATGCTGCGGTTCTTCGCCAACCTGACCCAGTCACAGATCAGCACCGAGCTGGGGATGTCCCAGATGCACGTCTCGCGGCTGCTCTCCCGCATCCTGACGAGGCTTCGGACCGGCAACTCCTGGGAAGACTGAGATTGCAGCGCGTTACCCTCGCGTGACATCTTGCGACGTTCGGGTTTGCCGTGCACCGTGTTCCGGTATGGAGGGGGAGGGCCCCCGCCGGGAACCTCCGTGCGACGGCCCCCGTTCAACTGTCAGTCACAAGGGGGTGGGCGCATGTCCGGAGAGCTGGGCACTGCGGAGATCCACGCTGGTCAGGCCAACGGTACGGCTGTCGCCGAGGACCGGATCCCGCTCCAGCGGGTCCCGGCCGCCGCGCCGCCCGGGCCCGAGGCGCCGCCCGGCTCCGGGCTGGACACCCGGACGCTGTCGCGCTCGCTGTTCCTGCGGCTGGCCGCCCTGGAACCGGGCAGCGCGGAGCACACGTACGTCCGCGACACCCTGATCGAGCTCAACCTGCCGCTGGTCCGGTACGCCTCGGCGCGCTTCCGCAGCCGCAACGAGCCGATGGAGGACATCGTCCAGGTCGGCACCATCGGCCTGATCAAGGCGATCGACCGGTTCGACCCCGAGCGCGGGGTGGAGTTCCCCACCTTCGCGATGCCCACCGTGGTGGGCGAGATCAAACGCTTCTTCCGGGACACCAGCTGGTCGGTCCGGGTGCCCCGGCGGCTCCAGGAGCTGCGGCTGGCGCTCACCAAGGCCGGTGACGACCTGTCCCAGCGGCTGGACCGCTCCCCCACCGTCGCCGAACTGGCCACCTGCCTGGGGGTCAGCGAGGAGGACGTGGTCGAGGGCCTCGCGGTGGGCAACGCGTACACCGCCAGCTCGCTCGACTCCAGCCCCAGCGAGGAGGACGGCGACGGACCGCTGGCCGAGCGGCTCGGCTACGAGGACCTCGCGCTGGAAGGCGTCGAGTACCGGGAGTCGCTGAAGCCGTTGCTGGCCAAGCTGCCGCCGCGCGAGCGCCGGATCATCATGCTGCGGTTCTTCGGCAACCTCACCCAGTCGCAGATCGGCGACGAGATCGGCATCTCCCAGATGCACGTCTCCCGGCTGCTCACCAGGACGCTGACCCAGCTCCGTGAGGGTCTGATCAGCGAGGGCTGATCCTGCCCCGGGAGGCCACCCGTCGCCGTCCTGGCAGGCTGCGCGTCAGCCTGCCGGGACGGCGTCGTCCATCGCCCGGCCGACCACTGCGGCGGCGCGTTCGACGACGAGTTCGACGACGAGTTCGGCGGCGCGCAGGTAGTCGGCGAGGACGGGTCCGCGGTCGGCGCCGACGGCGTGCGCGCGGGGGCCGAAGTCGTCGGCAACGACATGGTTCAGGCCATCACTGCACAGGGCCACAGCGCACCACGGCGCCCGCCCGCCCGGCCGTCCAATAGCCGCCGGGATCACGGGCGTTGGCCTTACCGCGGCAGCCCGGGACTGCGCCCGACCAGCGCCGTTCGACCGGCTCCGGCGCCGCTTTCCGCCCGGCCCCGATTGCACCGGACTCGGTCCGCCGATCGACCGCGCGTGCACCTCCATTGCATATTCGGACTGTCACATGGCACAGCGGTGCCCGATATTGCATGAACCTGCCCAAGGCGTCGGCAAGATGTGCAAGAGTGTCATGCGCGACGACGACAGTGTAGGTGTCCGGTGGTCCGCCCAAGCCGCACGGGCGGTAACCAGGTGTAGCTCTCAGCTTCCGCTTTTTCATTCTCAATTCATTATTTGCATGGCCGGTCCGGTTCCGGTCACAATCGGCGCCTTCATGGCTTCGCCATGAACGTTGGTAACAGGTTCGCTGCACTCTCGCCCAATTGGTCCCTCGCAGAGGCCCCCCTCGACCAGGATGGGCGCCGGGCAGCCTGCTGCCCGCGAACAGCTACAGGGCAGGCGAGCGCTGAGCAGCGAGGCGCCTACCCAAGGGGAGGATCACCATGGGTCGAGCGACCCGAAGAGTTGCCGCGTGCGCGGCGGCAGTTCTGCTGGCCAGCGGCCTGCAGACCACCCTGGCCCACGGCGACACGCCGCCCAGGATCGACCTCACCATCCTGGTCATCGACGACGGAGGCCCGTCGGTCGCGGCGATCACCGCCGAACTCAAGAACCAGGGCACCCCGTACAAGGTCGTCAACCTCAACGACACCAACCGTCCCATCATCAACTCCGCTTTCCTCAGCGACACGGTGAACGGCCAGCCCCGCGGGAAGTACCAGGGCATCGTCCTTCCCAACGAAAACCCCTTCCCCAACAGTGCGGCCGAGATGACGGCCATCGCGGGCTACGAAGCTGCATTCGGAATCCGGCAGATCGACGCGTACACGTTCGCCAGTCCTGCGGTGGGGCTGAACTACGCGGTGAATCCCGGTTACTACGGCACGCTGGACGGATTCCAGGGCGCCACCACCACGGCCGGCACTTCGGGCCCGTTCGGGTACCTGAAGGGCAGCGTGCCGTTCGAGGACAACGATCCGACCGTCAGCGAGAGTTACGGCTACCTGGCCACGCCACTGGCCAACCTGCCGGCCGGCGCCTCGTTCGTCCCGCTGGTCGACGCCGCGATCCCGAGCACCACCTCGCGCGGTTCGCTGGTCGGCGAGTACACGCACGACGGCCGCAAGGAACTGGTCGTCACGTTCGTCTACAACCAGTACCAGCAGCAGTACCGCCTGCTGGCCCGCGGCATGGTCGACTGGATCACCCAGGGCGTCCACCTCGGCTACGACCGCAACTACTTCGCGGCCCACGTGGACGACGTCTTCCTGGCCGACGACCGCTGGGACACCGTGCTCAAGTGCACCCCCGGCGACGTCACCTGCCCGCCCGGCACCCCGGACACGGCCAACCCGATCCGGATGACGCCGGACGACGCCCAGCACCTCAAGCAGTGGCAGACCGCCAACAACTTCACCCTGGACATGGTGTTCAACGGTGGCGGCAGCGAGGACTGGAAGGCCGACCACCAGACCACGGTGGACCCCACGGCCAACCAGATGATCGCCGACCAGAACAGCTACCGCTGGGTCAACCACACCTACACCCACCCGTACCTGGGCTGCGTCCAGGACGTCACCGTGGTGCCGTGGCGCTGCACCAAGGACTCCGCGGGCAAGACCGTCTGGACCGACCAGAACACCATCTCGGGCCAGATCAAGGACAACTTCGACTGGGCCGCCAAGAACGGCCTGAAGGTCGACCCGCAGGCCCTGGTCACCGGCGAGCACTCCGGTCTGCTGACCGCCCCGCAGGAGACCAGCGACAACCCGAACCTGGCGCCGGCGCTGGCCGCCAACGGCATCAAGTTCACCGGCAGCGACGCCTCCCGCGAGCCCGCCCAGCGGACCGTCGGCTCGTCCACGCTGACCGTGCCGCGCTACCCGATGAACGTCTTCTACAACGCCGGCACGGCGAAGGAGGAGGCCGACGAGTACAACTGGATCTACACCAGCAAGGCCAACGGCGGCAGCGGCGTCTGTGAGAACAACGCCAACTCCACCTGCCTGACGCAGCCGCTGGACGCGAACACCGGCTTCCAGTCGTACATCGTGCCGCTGGAGGCCCGGATCGACCTCGGGCACGTGCTGAGCAACGACCCGCGGCCGCACTTCATCCACCAGTCGAACCTGTCCGAGGACCGGATCCTCTACCCGGTGCTGGAGAAGATCCTCGGCACCTACCGGTCGCTGCACGCCGACAACACCCCGATCGTGAACCTCGGCGAGCGCGAGATCGGCCAGGAGTTCCAGCGCCGCGCCGCCTGGAACTCGGCCGTCTCGGCCGGCCAGGTCACCGGCTACCGGGTCGGCAACACCGTCACGGTCAACGCTCCGGCCGGTGTTCAGGTCCAGGCCACCATGCCGACCGGAACTTCTCAGAAGCTGGTCATCGGATCGACCGCCTTCGGTTCGTCCTACGCCGGTACGATCTCCGGTTGGGTGTCCCCGGGCACCCTGCAGAGCAGCGTCTCCCTGCAGCTCCCCTCGGCCGGCACCCCGGCCGCCCCGGCCGCCGTCGCCCCCGGCGTCGCGGCCAAGTCCGTCCCGGCCCCGGCCCCGGCGGACAAGAAGGTCGTCCCGCAGGGCGTCGCCACTCCCGTCCCGGTGGGCCCGAGCGACACCGGTCGTACCAGCGCCCCGACCCTGGTCCCCGGTAGCGGAACCCCGGTGCCCGGCAAGGACGTCGCCACCAACGGCAACGGCGGCACCGCCGCTGCCGCCAAGAGCGGTAAGGCCACCGGGGGGGCGGCCTCGCTCGGCACCAGTACCACCGGACGCTCCGGCAACCGGTAGCCCGCAGCACCCGATGGCGGGGCCGGGCCGGTCGCCCGGTCCGGCCCTGCCTCGGGTCCCGTTCCGGCCACCCAGACCGGACACCGAAGCAAGGAACAGGAGGGGGGACAGGAGATGCGCGTCACCCTGCTCACCGAGGGGACGTATCCGCACCAGCACGGCGGTGTGAGTGTCTGGTGCGACCAGCTCGTTCAAGGCATGCCGGACGTCGACTTCGACGTCATCGCCGTCACTGGTACCGGCCAGGAACCACTGGCCTGGGAGCTGCCCGCCAACGTGCGGTCGGTCACGACCGCACCGCTGTGGGGCCCGGCCTCCGAGGCCGGACCGCCCCGCGGCAAGGAGATGCGGCGCTTCCTCAACGCGTACGAGCGCTTCCTCCACTCCATCCTCGATCCGGTCTACACCACCCACTTCGGCACCGAGCTGTACGGCTTCGCCGACCTCGCCCGGCGCGGGCTGCTCAGCCCGGCGCTGCGCAGCGAGCGCGCCCTGCGCACCCTCCAGCACGTCTGGACCCGGGACTACCTGCCCACGGCCGTCTCCCGGCCCACCATGCACGACGCCCTGAACGCCACCGACCTGCTGGAGCACGCCCTGCGGCCGCTCTCGGTCGAACCGCCCACCGGCGGCGTCGCGCACGCCGCCAGCGGCGGGCTGGCCACCCTGCCCGGGCTGATCGCCGCCCAGCAGTACGGCGTACCGTTTCTGCTCACCGAGCACGGCATCTACCTGCGCGAGCGCTACCTCGGCTACCGCACCGGCCCGTACCGCTGGCCGGTCAAGGCGCTGCTGCTCGGCTTCTACCGGATGCTCGCCGAGGAGAGCTACCGGCAGGCCGCGCTGGTCACCCCCGGCAACCGGTACAACCGACGCTGGGAGGAGCGCGGCGGCACGCCGTCCGCCCACATCCGCACCGTCTACAACGGCGTGGACCCGGCGGCCTTCCCGCCCGCCGGGCCCGAACCCGAGACGCCGACCCTCAGCTGGGCCGGCCGGGTCGACCCGATCAAGGACCTGGAGACGCTGATCCGGGCCTTCGCCATCGTCCACCGTGAGATCCCCGAGGCGCGGCTGCGGCTCTTCGGCGGAACCCCCAAGGGCGGCGAGGCCTACCGGGACGGCTGCATAGCCCTGGCCGCCGAACTCGGCATCGCCGACTCGGTGGCCTTCGAGGGCCGCGTCGCCGACATCACCGACGCGTACGCGGCGGGCAACGTGGTCATGCTCTCCAGCATCAGCGAGGGCTTCCCGTTCACCCTGATCGAGGCGATGTCCTGCGGCCGCGCGACCGTCTCGACCGACGTCGGCGGCGTCCGCGAAGCCGTCGGCGACACCGGACTCGTCGTCCCGCCCCGCGAACCCGAACCCATGGCGGCCGCCTCGATCGAGCTGCTGCGCGACGCCGAACGGCGCGCCCGCCTGGGCGAACAGGCCCGGCTGCGGGTCATCGAACAGTTCACGCTCCGCCAGAACATCGACGGCTTCCGGGGCATCTACACCGAACTCCTCGGCACCGCCCGCTGGATGCCGGACGGAGTGGTGGCCGTCACCGACCAGACCCCCACCACCGACTGGGACCAGCAGCTCGCCGCCGCCCAGCCCCAGCACAGCGAGGTGGGCGCGTGAACGAGCGGACGAACGACAGGTGCGTGTACCGCGAAGCGGCCACCGAGCGCGGCGGGGTGGCAGCGTGAACGAGCGGAGCGAGAGAACCATCGACAGGTGCGTGTACCGCGAAGCGGCCACCGAGCGCAGCGGGGTGGAAGCATGAGTGGCCCCCTGCGGCTCGTCGAGGACGAGGGCGGCTCCGAGCGGACGATGCAGCTGCGTACCCTGCCGCTCAAGCGCCGCCGCCCCACCTCGTCGGCCCAGCCCGAGCCCGAGGAGCAGCTCGACCTCTCCGCGGACCCGCTGGACGAGCTCGCCGAGCGGCTGCACGACATCTGCGCCGATGCCGTCCACCCGTACGAGATCGCCGCGTTCCTGGAGTCCGACGGCCTCTCCGACGAGCAGGCCGCCCTGCTGTACGGCCGCCCCGACTCGTTCACCCTCGCCGAGGAGCTGTTCGAGAAGGTCGAGCGCCGCTACCCCGGCCCGAGCTCCGAGTTCGCCAACCCGTGGCGGGCCGACCCCTGGCGCTGCGTCGTGCGCGGCCTGGTGTTCGCCCTGCCCGGGCTCGGCTACCTGCTCGGCGCCAACCTGTTCGCGGCCACCCGGATGCGGTTCGGCCTGCCCTCCGGCATGCTCGCGCTGTCCGTCGCGACGCTGGTCAGCTGGGGCTTCAACCAGGCGCTGGCACACCGCTCGTACCGCTGGCTCGGCCGGCTGCGGCGCCGCGAGGCCGCGATCTGCCTGGCCCTCGGGGCACCGCTGGGCGCGCTGGTGGCGTCCGCCGCGGCGTACGTGGTCGGCGGGCCGCTGGGCGCGCTCTTCTTCGCCGCCGGGCAGTCGCTGTACCTGGGCGCGGCCACCGTCCTGCTGGTGCTGGGGCGGGAGAAGTTCCTGCTGCTGGCGCTGGTTCCGGCCTCGGTGGGCGCGGGCGTGGTGCTGGCCGCGGACGTCCCGCAGGTCGTGCGGACGGTCGTGCTGCTCGTCTCGCTGGTGCTGGCGGTCGGCCTGGCCGCCCGGGAGCTGCTGTTCTGCATCCGGGGCGGCGAGAAGGAGTCCGTCGAGCTGAAACTGCCGATCCGCCAGGAGGTCCCGCACCTGCTGTTCGGCCTGGCGTGCGGCACCCTCACGCTGATCGCCGGTCTCGGCGAGACCATCCACCAGGCGGTGCAGACCGGTGCCGCGCACGGCGCGAAGGCCACCCCGACCGGACCGGCCATGATCGCGCTGACGCTCAGTCTCGGCCTCGCCGAATGGCTGCTCTTCCGCTACCGGGCGATGGCCGTGGCCGCGCTGCGCACCAGCCACACCAGCGGGCAGTTCACCCGCCGCACCGGCGGGATCCTGCTCGGCTGCCTGTTCATCTACCTCACCACCGTGGCCGCGCTGGACGCCGCCACGACCGTGCTGTGGCCCGGCGCCCCCGCGCTCGGCGTGCCGCAGCTCGGCGCGATGCTGCTCCTCGGCGGCTCGCTCTGGCTGGCGCTGCTGCTGAACGCCTTCGGGTTCAGCTGGAGCACCGCCCTCATCTGTCTGGCCGCCGCGGGTGCCGAGAGCGCCGGGCTGCTGACCGGTGCGGATCCGATCGTCCTGCAGCTGATCGGCTGCGGGGCGGCCGCCTTGCTCCTCACCGCCATCGCCGGGCCTGCGCTCGGCCGCACCACCCAGCACCGCTGAACACCGAACACCGAAATCACGCACGCCCAATTCGCGTGCACCGCTGGACCCGCTTCACCGAACACGCTCCACAACGCACTTCACCCGAACACGCTTCACCTCAACGCGCTTCACGGCACAGCTGAACCACCACCGGCCGGTCGCCACCGGGAGTCCGGCCGTTCCCAAATTCGAGAGAGCGAATCACGCATGAGCAGCGTCGCGGTCACCGGAGCCGAGGGTTTCATCGGCTCCCACCTCGTCGAGTCCCTAGTCGCCGACGGGCACCAGGTCCGGGCGATGGTCCAGTACAACTCCTTCTCGTCCTTCGGCTGGCTGGAGACCCTGTCCAAGGAGGTGCTGGACTCGGTCGAGATCGTCCTCGGCGACGTCCGGGACCCGGGCTCGGTCAACGGCCTGGTCAAGGGCACCGAGGCGGTCTACCACCTGGCCGCCCTGATAGCGATCCCGTACTCCTACCTGGCCCCGCACTCGTACGTCGACACCAACGTCACCGGCACCCTGAACGTGCTGGAGGCGGTGCGCCACCAGGAGATCCCGCGCCTGGTGCACACCTCCACCAGCGAGACGTACGGCACCGCGCAGACCGTGCCGATCACCGAGGACCACCCGATCAACACCCAGTCCCCGTACGCCGCCTCCAAGGCCGGCGGGGACCGGCTGGCCGACAGCTACCACGCCAGCTTCGAGACCCCGGTCGTCACCCTGCGCCCGTTCAACACCTTCGGCCCGCGCCAGTCGATGCGCGCCGTCATCCCGACCGTGATCGCCCAGGTCGCCGCCGGCGAGACCGAGATCACCCTCGGCGACCTGCGCCCGACCCGCGACTTCATGTTCGTCAAGGACACCGCGCACGCGTTCCGCACGGTCGGCACCGCTCCCGCCGAGACCGTGGTCGGCAGGACCTTCAACGCCGGTACCGGTGGCGAGATCTCGGTCGGCGACCTGGTCTCCCTGGTCGGCAAGCTGATGGGCGTCGACCTCCTGGTGAAGGAGGACGAGCAGCGCATCCGCCCGGCCAACTCCGAGGTCATGCGCCTGGTCGCGGACGCCACCCGGCTGCGCGAGGCCACCGGCTGGGCTCCCCAGTTCACCCTGGAGCAGGGTCTGGAGCAGACCATCGAGTTCTTCCGCGACCCGGCCAACCTGGCCCGCTACAAGACCGACATCTACAACGTCTGACCGCCGTACCGATCAATGCCCGTCCTGGTAACCAAGGTTCGTGTCCTGCACATCCTTTCCGTGGGGGAAACACCATGCATGCAGTGATCCTGGCCGGCGGTAAGGGCGTCCGCCTCCGCCCGTACACCACCGCCCTTCCCAAGCCGCTCGTCCCGATCGGCGACCAGCACGCGATCCTGGAGATCGTGATGCGCCAGCTCGCCGCCGCGGGCTTCAAGACCGTCACCCTGGCCATCGGCCACCTCGGCCACATCATCCGCGCGTACGTCGGCAACGGCTCCCAGTGGGGGCTGCGGGTCGGCTACGCCGTCGAGGACAGCCCGCTCGGCACCATGGGCCCGCTGCTCACCATGCAGGACCGCCTGCCGGAGCACTTCCTGGTGATGAACGGCGACATCCTCACCGACCTGGACTTCGCCGGGGTGCTCAAGCACCACGAGGCGTCCGGGGCGCCGCTCACCATCGCCACCTACGCACGTCAGGTGAAGATCGACTTCGGCGTGCTGACCGCCGAGTCCGGCAGCATCACCGGCTTCCAGGAGAAGCCGAGCATCGACTACCGCGTCTCGATGGGCGTGTACGGCGTGTCCCGTTCGGCACTCGCCAAGTACACCCCCGGCCTGCCGCTGGGCTTCGACGAGCTGGTGCTGGACCTGCTCGCCGCCAAGACCCCGCCCGCCGCGTACGACTTCGGCGGCTACTGGCTGGACATCGGCCGCCCGGACGACTACGACCGGGCGAACGCCGAGTTCTCGTCCATCCGGCCGGTGCTGATGCCCTTCGAGTCGGCCGGCGCCGGCCAGGGCGTGGCGGAGCTGCCGATCCCGGCCGCCCGCACCGCCCCGGACGACACGGCCGAGGCTCCCGCCACCGCGGGCGCCCAGAGTGACGGACGGGCCGCGTGAGAATCCTGCTCCTCGGCGGCGACGGCTTCCTCGGCCGTCACGCCACCGCCGTCCTGCGGTCACTGCCCGGTGCCACCGTGCTGACCGCGGGCCGGCGGCCCGCCCACGACCTCCGGCTGGACCTGGCCACCGCCCAGGCCGGCCCGCTCGGCGAGGAACTGGCCGCGCTGGCACCCGACGTGGTGGTCAACTTCGCCGGCGCGGTGGCCGGCAGCGCGGTCAAGCTCGCCGAGGTGAACGCGCGCGGCCCGGCTGTGCTCTGCGAGGCGCTGCAGCTCGGCGCCCCGAAGACCCGGCTGGTGCACATCGGTTCGGCCGGCGAGTACGGCGTCTGTCCGGCGGGCAGCTCGCTGTCCGAGGACTCCGACGCCCGCCCGGTCGGCGTGTACGGCGCGACCAAGCTGGCCGGCTCCCTCGCGGTGGCCGGCTCGGCGCTGGACGCCGTGGTCCTGCGGGTGTTCAACCCGGTCGGCCCGGGGGCACCGGCGGGCTCGCTGCCCGGCCGGCTGGCCGCCGAGCTGCTCCGGGTGGCGCCCGAGGGCGCCGACGGCGTGATCACGGTCGGCGACCTCTCCGCCTACCGCGACTTCGTCGACGCCCGGGACATCGCCCGCGCGGTCGGCCTGGCCGCCGCCGCGGACCGTCCGCTCCCCCGGGTGCTCAACCTCGCCTCCGGGCAGGCCCGGCAGGTCCGGGCGATCGCGGAGGGGCTGGTCGCCGCGGCCGGCTTCGCCGGCCGGATCGACGAGAGCGGGGCGGGCTCCGAGCGCTCGGCCGCGGTCTCCTGGCAGCAGGCCGACGTGTCGGCCGCCGCCCGGGAGCTCGGCTGGCACCCGGAGACGGACCTCGCCGACACCCTGCGCGACCTGTGGCTCAGCACCGCCGAGCCCGCCTGCCCACCGGTCGTCGCATGACCGGCGGGATCATCCCCGACGGCCGCCTGCTGGTGCCGCTGTACGTCCACCCCGCGGTGGACCCGGCGGCCTGGCAGGCGGTCGCCGCCGCCGACCCGGGCCGGATCGCCGCCGTCGTGCTCAACCTCGCCGACGGGCCGGGCGAGAACCCGGACAACGTCTTCGCCGAGGCCGCCGACCAACTCCGCGCGGCCGGAGTGCCGTTGGTCGGCTACACCGACACCGACTACGGCCGCCGACCGCACGCGGCGGTGGTCGCCGACATCCTGACCTACCGTCAACGCCACGACATCACCGGCGTCTACCTCGACCAGGTGGCCACCCACCCGGGCGCCCTCGCGCACTACCGGCGGCTGGCCACGGCCGCGCGCGCGGCCGGCTGCGGCACCGTGGTCTTCGGCCACGGCGAGCACCCCGACCCGGGGTACGCCGAAGTCGGTCTGGCCGACCTGCTGGTCACCTTCGAGGGCGACTGGGACACGTACCGCGCGATGACGCTCCCGCTGTGGACCGGCCGCCACGCGGCCTCCCGCTTCTGCCACCTGGTGTACGACGTCCCGGCCGAACACGCCGAGGACGCCACCGCGCTGATCGCCGCCCGCCGGGCCGGCGTCGGCTGCGCCGTACCGGGCGCCGGGGAGAACCCCTGGCGCACCCTGCCCTACGGCCTGACCGCTGCTGAACTGACCTGACCTGATCCGGAGTTCGACTACCGTGAACCGCCGTACCCGGCTCCTGCCGGTCGCCATCACCATCGCCGCCGCCCTGCTGGCGACCTCGTGCAGCAGCTCAGGCTCGGACGACGACAACTCCTCGGCCGACGGCTCCCCGAGCAGCCCGCCCGCGGCCACCGCCCCGACCAGCCCGGACGGCAGCACCGCCCCGGGCACCCCGTCGGACGCCGCCAGCACGCCCCCGGCCCCCGGCACGCCCAGCGCCCCCGGCTCGCCCACCGCGCCCGGCGCCACCACTCCCCCGGGCGCCACCACTCCCCCGGGCGCCACCACCTCCCCGGGCACCCCCGGCGCCCCCAGCGGAACTCCCGGCGGCACCACCCCCCCGCCGCCGGCCGGCGCCCGCTGGCAGCCCACCCCGGGCCTCGCCTGGCAGTGGCAGCTCGGCGGCACCGTCGACCAGTCCGTCGACGTCCCGGTCTACGACATCGACGGCTTCGAGAACGACGCCTCGGTGGTGGCCGCGCTGCACGCCAAGGGCCGCAAGGTGATCTGCTACATCAACGCCGGCTCGTGGGAGAACTTCCGCCCCGACTCCGCCGCCTTCGCCAAGTCCCTGCAGGGCTCCGACACCGGCTGGAAGGGCGAGAAGTGGTTCGACATCCGCAAGCTCGACCAGCTCAAGCCGCTGATGGCGGCCCGCTTCGACATGTGCAAGAGCAAGGGCTTCGACGCCATCGAGCCGGACACCATCGAGGCCTACAACCAGAACAGCGGTTTCCCGCTCACCCCTGACGACCAGATCAAGTACAACCGCATGCTGGCCCAGCTCGCCCACGAACGCGGCCTGGCCATCGGCCTGAAGAACGACCTCGACCAGATCCCGGCGCTGCTGCCGGACTTCGACTTCGCGGTCAACGAGGAGTGCTCGCAGTTCGACGAGTGCGACCGGGTCGCGCCGTTCGTCAAGGCGGGCAAGGCGGTGTTCCACGTCGAGTACAAGCTCGGCACGGACCAGTTCTGTGCCAAGGCCAAGTCGCTCGGCTTCAGTTCGATGCAGAAGAAGCTCGACCTGGACGCCTGGCGCAAGCCCTGCTGAGCGCCGGCGCACCGGTCCTCGGTGCACCGGTTTCCGTCGCGCGGGTGACCCTCGTCCGGGTCACCCGCGCGATGATCACTTGACCGCCAGCCAGATGACGCCGCCCAACACGGCCAGCACGATGACGGCGACCAGCGCGATCACGCCGGTACGGCCACCACCACCGCTGCTGCTGCGGCCGTAGGTGGAGACGGTGCCCGGCGCCTGCGGGGCCGCCGGGGTCTCGTCGACGAACGCCCGGAACATCTGGGTGCTGCCGGCGGGGTCGTAGTCGTTGTCAGCCATGGCACGGACTCTAACGAATCCGCCCACCTCACGGACACCCCGGACCCCTCCTGCGCGACCCCCACCACCCGGTCGTGCAACGGTGGTACGACATCCTCGTGAAGTCCGCCCGACACGCGGAATGCCGCCCGGTGCGATCCGGTTGAATCCGACCATGACCGGAAACCACAGCGACGCCCCGGGCCGGGTCCGCCTCGGCGCCTCCGACCTGTCCGTCTTCCCGCTCTCCCTCGGCGGCAACGTCTTCGGCTGGACGGCCGACGAGCAGCAGTCCTTCGCCGTCCTGGACGCCTACGCGGCGGCCGGCGGCAACTTCGTCGACACCGCCGACGTCTACTCGGCCTGGGCCCCGGGCAACACCGGCGGCGAGTCCGAGACCGTCCTCGGCAACTGGCTGCGCAGCCGCGGCAACCGCGACGACGTCGTGATCGCCACCAAGGTCGGCATGCACCCCGAGGCCGACGGTCTGGGCGCGGCCAACATCAAGGCCGCGGCCGAGGGTTCGCTGCGCCGCCTGGGCGTCGAGCGGATCGACCTGTACTACACCCACCGGGACGACGACACCCCGGTCGAGGAGTTCGTCACCGCGCTGGACGAGCTGGTCCGCGAGGGCAAGGTCGCCGCGGTCGGCGCCTCCAACATCGGCGCCGAGCGGCTGTCCGAGGCGCTGGCCTTCGCCGACCGCGAGGGCCTGGCCAAGTACGTCGCCGTCCAGCCGCACTACAACCTGGTCTCGCGCGGCACCTTCGAGGGCCCGCTGGCCGACGTGGTCGCCGAGCACGGCCTCGCCACCGTCCCGTACTACGCGCTCGCCTCCGGCTTCCTCACCGGCAAGTACCGCCCCGGCGGCCCCGGCGTCGACAGCGCCCGCTCCGAGGGCGCCGCCCGCTACCTGGACGACCCGCGCGGCCCGAAGGTGCTGGCGGCCCTGGACACCGTCGCCGGGGAGCACGGCGTCGCCCCCGCCACGGTCGCCCTCGCCTGGCTGGCCGGGCGGCCGACGGTCGCCGCCCCCATCGCCAGCGCCCGCACCGTCGAGCAGCTCCCGCCCCTGCTGGCAGCCACCACGCTCCGCCTCACCCCCGAACAGACCGCCCTCCTCGACACCGCCTCCGCCTGACCCCGCCCCACCCCGCAGGCTGCGAACCCGCCCCCGCCCGGGCCCGTTCGCAGCCTGCACCCGTGCCCGGCGAACCCCACCCGGCTGAGAACACCGGCCGCAGTGATCAGCCTTGGCCCACGAACGACCGGGCACGGAACAGGACTTCAACGCCGAAGCCGCCACGGGGGCAGCCTCGCCGGAAATCCCGCCCGGGACGGGCTCTTCGACGACGAGGACCGGAAGAAGTACGCGCGCCCGGCCCTCGATTCCGCAAACAATCCGGGCCCGGGCGGTAACACCGGCAGAGTGACCGTCGGCCCCGCCGATCCGAGGGCCCGCGCCGGCACTGGCGGCGAAATCCAGGAGACTTTCCGGGCGGTCGGCGAATCCGCCCCGGAAAAGACGGCCAACGCGCACGGCGCACCGGCCGATTGGCAGATCGGGCCCGAACTGCGCACCCGTTCCCTCCGCGGGGACGACCAGGTCCTGCTTCGGGCCCCCGACAGCGGTGTGCTGTCGGGGGCCCGGTGCGCCCCGGCGCTACGGCCGCCCGAAGTGGGTCGGGTAGTAGCCCGAGTTGAGGGTGGACACCCGGACCGTCTTGCCGGGCCTGGGCGCCTCGACGAACTTGCCGCCACCCAGGTAGATCCCCACGTGGTGGATCCCGGAGGCCCGGCCGCTGTCCGACCAGAACACCAGGTCACCGCGGCGCAGTTGCCCCGCGCTGATCGGCGTGGTGGCCGCGTACTGGTCGTCGGCCACCCGCGGCAGGCTGATCCCGCTACGCCGGTAGGCCTGCTGGACGAGCCCCGAGCAGTCGTAGCCGGACGGGCCGTTGCCGCCCCAGACGTACGGCTTGCCCAGCTGGGCGAGCGCGTAGTCGATGGCCGACTCCACGCTGCCGGAAGCCGGTGCCTGGTCCGCCGACGGCGTGGCCGCGGGCCGGGCGGGAGCGGGATCCGCGCCGCCGCCGGACTGGCCGGTGCGGTTCGCGTAGACGTCGTAGTGGCTGGTCCACCGCCACTCGCCGCCGCTGTTCTTGAACCAGTACTTCGACCCGTCCCAGCCCTGGCGCAGTCCGGAGGAGGAGGCCGAACCGTTGGACACGGCGGCCGCCTTGCCGCTGGCACCGCCGGAGCCGCCCGAGCCGCCGGACTGGCCGGTGCGGTTCGCGTAGACGTCGTAGTGGCTGGTCCACCGCCACTCGCCGGCGCCGTTCTTGAACCAGTACTTCGACCCGTCCCAGCCCTGCTTCCCGGCCGCCGCGTGCGCGGACCCGGCACCGGCCGTCAGGCCGACCACGCCGGCGCCCGCCAGCACGGTGGTGGCCAGGCAGGTACTCCGCACGGCGCGGTGTATTCGGCTGCCGCCGGTCGCCGTCGCGGGGCGGGCGGTGTGCGGCCGGGCCGCGCAGTTCGGGCAGCCGCAGCCCGCGATCGCGGGGATGCTGCCGGTGCTCTCCTCGAAGCCGATCAGGCCCCGGTCGAGGGCGGCGTCGAAATCGGCGTCGAGGTCGAGGCCGGGATCGGCGTACGCGCCGGTGGCTATCCTCATGCGGGTCGTCCTTCCTTCCGCCCGGCCCGTGCGGCCGGGGGCGGTACCGAGGCGGCCACTCCGGCCGGGGCGACGAAGGCGACCAGCAGCTGCTCCATCAGCGCGCTGCGGGCGGCCTCGTCCAATTCGTGGGCGGTGGCGCGCTCCAGTCGCCGGACGGCAAGCGCCGCCGCCTCGACCGCGTCGTCCACCAGCACCGTCCGCAGGCCCGCGTCCAGGTCGGCCAGCCGACGGCGGCGCATCGACTCGGCGACCTCGGGCGCGTAGTCCAGCGCCAGCGGCTGCGCCGAGTAGACCTCCAGGCCCGCCGGGGCGACCTCGGCGGCCAGTGCTCTGGTCAGCTCGTCGGCGAACCACTGCCCGTCCCGCAGCGCGGGCCCGGGCGCCGCGTTGCTGTCGCACGGCAGGATGGACGCGGTGCGGGTGAGCACCGCCTGGACCTGCTCGCGCAGGTAGCTCTCGTGGTCCTCGATCGCCAGCAGCGCCCGCGCGGTGTCCTTGACCCGCCAGACGATCAGCAGCCGGACGACGATCGGCGTGCCGGTCCGGTCGACCGCCTTGACCGGCTCGCTGCGCCAGTGCCGCAGCCGCACGTCCACCCGGCGCCGGCGCAGCAGCGGGTTGACCCAGACCAGGCCGGTGCGGCGGACGGTGCCCCGGTAGCGGCCCCAGCGGGTCAGCACCCGGGTCTCGCCGCCCGCGTTGGCCAGCAGCCCGGCGAGCGCGAACACCACGAGCAGGCCGACCGCGCTGACCGCGGCGACCGACTTGGCGTCCACCTCGGCCTGGCCGCTCGCCTGCGCGGCGGCGCTGCGCAGGTCGGGCAGCGCGTCCCAGTACGGGATGACGCCGTCGCGCAGCAGCATCAGCAGCACGCCTGCCACGCCGACCAGCACCACCAGCAGGGCGATCCAGCCGGGCAGGGCGGTGGCGCCGTGCTCGCGGACCGCCTGGTCGGCGCGCGGGGGGCGGCGGGAGGTGGCGGCCGTGGGGGCGCCGACCTGGGTGGTTTCCGGGATCTCGACGGTCGCCGGGGCGGCCGCCTCCAGCGGATCGCGCAGGTCGGCGGAGGCGCCGGTGGCCGGGCCGGGGACGACGACCAGCGGAGTGGTCGCGGGGCCGCCGTCGACCGGGCCGAGCGGCTTGGCCGTCTTGACGGCCGTGGCCGTGGCCAGCGGGCTGGCGCCGGAGGCGGAACGTTCCGGCAAGGTCGGTGGGAGTACCTGGGGCAGGTGGTCGGGTCGCTGCGAAGAATCGCGGGTGACGTCCATGCACGGATCCTCGGGGTCGGTGTGTCGCGCAACGGGCGGCCCGGATCTGACGGGCAGTGCCAAGATCAGGCTAAGTTCATACGTCATCAAATGCGACATTTATGATGAGGTGTGTCGACATTTGCTGACGAATCGTCCGAAGCCGACCTGACGCGCAGGCACATGAACGGATGGTCGGGATGGTTCAGCGCAGGTCAGCGCCGCCGGACACCGTCACCACGGGCGAACACCCGGCGGGTGATCAGCCCGATCCCGGCGAGCACCAGCAGGCCACCGGCGACCCCACCGCGCCAGCCGCTCGCGGTGGACCGCGCGGCCGCCGCCTGCGAGGCCTCCGCGGCCGCCCCCACGGGCGACGCGCTCGGCGGCGCCGGCAGCGGCCCGGCATCCTCCCCGGCGGACCCGAGCGGTTCGGCCGCCACCGGCGTCGATGACGGTGGCGGTGACGGAGGCGGAGGCGGTGTCAGATGTGGTGTCAGTGACGGTGACGGTGGCGACGCCATGACGCCGACGGCCGCCCGGGACGGGCTGGCGCCCAGGGACGGAACGGTACGGAGCGTCGGAGGTACGGAACCGGCGGAGGTGGTGGTGGGGGCGATCCGGACGGTCGGGACAGTGGGGGTGACTGAAGCAGCGGACGACCCGGCCACCGCCGCCGGTGGCCGGGCGACCGCCGGAACGGCGATCGGCAGCAGCCCCGCCGGCGCCGGCGCGAGCACGGATGCAACGGGCGTCGCCCCCACAACCGGGCTCGGCGACGAGGTGACCGGGCTCGAAGGCGTGGACGTGGGTTTGGACGTGGACGTGGACGTGGGCGACGTCGCGGGACGGGACGGTACGGAGGAGGCCACCGGCGCGGAAGCACCGGCCGAGGGCAACACCGGCACCGCCACACTCGGGCTCGGCCCGACCGGTACCGACGCCGACACCGACACCGACGCCGACGGGCTCGGCACGGTCGGCACCGAGACTGCGGGGCTGGGCCGCGCGGGAACCGACGCCCCCGAGCTCGGCGCCGCAGGAGTCGACGCCGATGCCGAAGCCGATGCCGAAGCCGACGGGCTCGGCGCCGCCGCGACGCGCACCGGCACCGCATCCGCCGCCGCCCCGTTCCCCGCCAGGTCGGTCGCCGTGACAACCAGCCACTGTTGCCCGTCCGTCAGGTCCCGGTTGGCGGTGCAGGTCCAGCTGCCGTCGAGCGCCGCCGTCACCCCGCACAGCACCGTCCGCTCGCCCGCACCCGAACCCGAGACCGAACCCGAGCCCGAAGCCGGAGCCGAACCCGGCCCCGAGGCCGCCGAGCCGCCCGCCCGCGCTGTGACCAGCACCTTCGAGCCCGGCTCGGCCCGCCCGGTGAACGTCGGCCGGCTGACCCGCAGGGTCTCCCCGGCGGCCGGCGAGCCGAGCACCGGCTTGTCCGGCGGGACGGTGTCGACGACCAGCGCGACCGCCTGCCCGGCCGTCCGGTTCCCGGCCTCGTCGACCGCGACGGGGGTGAGCAGGTGGCGCCCGTCCACCAGGTTCTCGACCGGCAGGCAGGACCACTGGCCGTCCGCCCGGACGGCGCTGCGGCAGAGTTCGGCGGCCTGGTCGGTGACCGCGACGGTGCTGCCCGCCTCGCCGGTGCCGGTGAGCTGGATCCCCGGGTCGTTGGTGTACTCCGGGAGGGTGAGGACGGGCGGTGCGGGCGGTGCCGTCTTCACGGTGACCCGGACGGCGTCGCCGCGCAGCACCACACCACCGCTGGTGATCTCGACCGGGGTGAGGGCGTGCGGGCCTGCGGTGAGCGCTCCGTCGGGCCGGCAGGACCAGTCGCCGCCGCGCTCGACCCGGGCCCGGCAGGCCGTGGCGTCGCCGTCCCGGATCTCCACCGAGGCGCCGGCGACCGCTCCGTCGCCGTGGATCCGTGGGCGGGCCTCGGCGAGGACGGCGCCGTCGACGGGTTCGGCGACCTCGGGCCGGGCGGCGCCGACGGTCAGTTTGATCCGCTGGTCGGCGACCTGCCCGGAGTCGGCGAAGCCGCCGGAGGGGACGAGTTGGCTGGCGTCGCGGGCGATCCGCAGCCGGGCCCAGGTGTCGCCGGAGGCGGCGCCGGTCGGGACGGTCCATTCCAGGGTCGCGGTGTCGGCGCCGGCCGGGATCTCGGTCTGCACCCGCTCGGCGGGGTCGAAGCGCCCGCTGTGGTCGAAGTCGATCCAGCCGGCCAGGGTCGCGGGCTGGTCGCCGACCGCCACCGGGACGGTGAGCCGGTAGTAGCGGCCGATCGCGGCCTCGGTGGGGAAGCTGATCGACGGGTCGGCGCCCTGGTACTCGGCGCGGCCGGGCTGGAGCTTGGGCGGCGGCGGGCTGGCGAAGACGCTGCGCCGGCCGGCCCCGTGGTCGAGCTGGACCAGCGGCTCGCCGGTCGACCGGTCGGCCGTGCCCGGGTCGTCGGCGGACCGGGGTCGGGTGCGGTGCGCCGGGTTGGCGGCGTCCGCGCCGAGGAACAGGTCGGAGAGCACGTGCGAGGCGTTGCCGTAGTTCTGCGGGGCGGTGCCGAGGTCCTCGTCGACGGTGACGGTGTACGCCTGGCGCAGGACGGGCGGGGCGGTGGTGCTGCCGGCCCGGGCGGTGGAGCGCTGCTCGACCCGGAAGACCGCGGTGCGCAGGGTGCCGGCGAGTTCCAGGGTGCCCTCGGAGGCGGAGCCGGCCGCGCCGTCGGAGCTGCCGTCGGCGCCGACGGGTGCGAGGGCGTTGGCGTCGACCGTCCAGCCGGGCCAGTCGGTGCGGTTGACCAGGGTGGGGGCGGAGGGTGAGCCGCCGGTGAGGGTCAGCCGGGCCGCGGTGCTGGTGGTGCCGGACTTCCCGGTGGCGAGCGCGACCAGTCCGCTGAGGTGCAGCCGGGGATTGCGGACCGGTCGGGAGAAGGCGAGCCGGAGCGTTCCGACGGTGCGCCAGGATCCGTCCGCCTGCGGGCGGTTCTCGGTGACGCTGAAGGTCTGCGCGGGGTTTCCGGGGTGCATTCCGTCCGTGTACGGCCCGGCCGCACGCCCCCCGCCGGGGCGGTCGGCCAGTTCGCCGGCCGCGGCGGCCACCTCGGTGCCCGGGGTGGCGGCGAATTCGAGTTGGACGGAGAGGCCGGAGGGCAGGACCGCCCGGCGTTCCCCCGACCAGGCGTCAGGGGACTGCTGGGCCACCGAGAGTGGGGCGTTCCAGCCGGTCAGCAGCCCGGCCACGAGGACGGTCAGGGCGGCGGCCGTGCGGGGAAACTGTCGGCCCATCCGGCTCTCCTTCGCGGTCGGCTGCCGGGGTGCCGGGCAGTCTGGGCACAAGATCTGACAAAAAGGAATCACGATCCTGAGCCGGTCATACTGCGACACCTGCGCTTATGGCCGGGTCCCACCCGTTTGGCGGCCATCCGAGCGGCAGGACGGGATATACCCGAAACAGATGCATTTCATCCATTAGGCCCGCAATCCAGAACGGACGCGGCACCCGGCGCCCTCGTCCGGGCCCGGAAACGGGAGAAGCCCCCGGCCGGTGGCCGGGGGCTTCTCACTGGTGCGCTCAGCAGGATTCGAACCTGCAACCTCTTGATCCGTAGTCAAGTGCTCTATCCGTTGAGCTATGAGCGCAAGGAACGGGCGAACCCGATCTTGCGGAGATTGGTGCGCTCAGCAGGATTCGAACCTGCAACCTCTTGATCCGTAGTCAAGTGCTCTATCCGTTGAGCTATGAGCGCTCGCCCTGATGAACAGTGCCAGCGGGGCGTTGCGGGGACAACATTACATGACCTGCGACGCGGGACGAAATCGATTGCTCCCTGCCCCCGGGCCGACCCCCTGGAGGCCGCTCGGGCCCCCGGCGGCCCCGGCCTGCGGAGCAGGTCGGCGGGGCGGGCCCGGAACCGCCCCGGAGATGCCGAAAGCCCCGCCGACAAGATCGTCGACGGGGCTTTCCGGCTGCGGAGGCTGAGGGATTTGAACCCTCGATCAGGAATAACCCCGAAACCGCATTAGCAGTGCGGCGCCATAGACCGGACTAGGCGAAGCCTCCTCCACAGGGACCACGTCCGCGTGAGCGGACCCGTTCCGTGTGCCTGAGATGATGCCACAACCGTGGGGTTCGGCACCAACCACCGCCCACGTTACTAGGCGGGTCGACCCCGCCGCAAAGAAGAATGAGATACTGCCGTCTCCGGAGGAGCTGCCCTGAGCCGAGGAGACCTGTCGACGTGAGCAGCAGGCCGATCCGAGGCGCTGCTCGCCTCGCCGCCATACTCGACGCCCTGCCCGACGCGTTGTTGCTGGTGAACAGCAACGGCACCGTCGTGGACGCCAACAGCGCGGCAGTCCACGCGCTCCAGACGCCCGGCACCTCGCTGGTCGGCATGGGCGTGCTGGACCTCCTGCCCGAGTTCGACCCCAGTCGGATCCCCGGCTCGATGCGCCCGGCCGCCCGCGACGGCGACGAACCCGACCGCCCGGTCCGGATGACCGCCCGGCGCACCGACGGCACCAGCTTCCCGGTCGAGGTCTCCGGCAACGACTTCCCCGACGACGGCACCGGCGAGGGCCGCGGCTACGGGCTCACCTCGTACGACCCGTACCGCGAGCGGTCCCGCCCGTCCTCCGCGAGCGACCTGCTCCTGCTGCTGGTCCGCGACCTCTCCAGCCGGCTCGGCGTCGAGGCCGAGCTGCGCCGCCAGCACAAGCAGACCGAGATGATCCTGCGCGCCGCCGCCGAGGGCGTGCTCGGCGTCGACCTCGAAGGCCGCTGCGTGCTGGTCAACCCGGCCGCCGCGCACATCCTGGAGTACCGGGCGAGCGAGCTGGGCGGGCGCGAACTGCACCCGCTGATCCAGCACTCCCGGGCCGACGGCACCCCGCTGGCGCTGGAGGAGTCCGCGCTGCTGGACACCCTGACCTCCGGGCGCAAGCACCGGGTGCGCGGCACCGTGCTGTGGCGCAAGGACGGCCGCCCGGTCACCGTCGACCTCACCACCGCGCCGGTGCGGGACGGCGACCAGCTGGTCGGCGCGGTGATGACCTTCACCGACCGCAGCCGCGAACTCGCCCTGGTCGCCCGCAACGAACACCTCACCGCCGTCCTGGAGAGCGAACTCGGCGGCGCGCTGTCCGCGCTGAACGAGCGGCTGGACGCGCTCGCCGCCGACCCGGCCGGGCAGCTGTGGCCGGAGGCCAACTGGACGCTGCGCCGGCTCGCCGACGAGTGCCGCCGGTTCAGCCGGCTGATCGACGGCGTGCTCGCGCACCAGCGCTCCGAGGCCGGCGAGGCCGCCCCGGCGGACGGCCCGGACGCGAAGGACGGCAAGGACAACAAGGACGGCAAGGACGGCCGCAAGCCGACCGAGCGGCGGGTGCCCGTCGCCCTGGACAAGGTGGTCCGCCAGGCCGTCGAGGCGGCCGGCGAGCTGGTCGGCCCGGGCCGGGTGCGGTTCTCGGTGCACGCCGCCGCCGTCGAGGTGATCGCCGACGAACGCCGGCTCGCCCAGGCGCTGGCCCACCTGGTCGCCGACGTCAGCGGCATCGGCCTCGCCCTGGACGCCCCGACCGCCCCCTCCCCCGGCCTGGCCGCCCCCGGCACGCCCGCCGCGCTGCCCTCCGGCGGCGAGCCGCCGACCGTCGTCCTGGCCGCCGCCCAGCGCGGCGAGGTCGCCCGGGTCGAGATCCGCGGGCCCGGCCTCGGCGGCAGCCCCGTCCACCTGCCGATAGCCCGCGCGGTGGTCGAGCGCCACGGTGGCGTGCTCCAGCCGCACGAGCTGCCCGGCAAGGCCGGCACCACGTACGTCGTCGAGCTGCCGTTGGACCCGGCCGCCGCGAAGGCCGCCGCCGAGCGCGCGGCCGCCGAGGGCCGCCGCTCCGACCGGCCCAAGGAGGGCGACAGCGCCGTCCTGCCCGACCTGCCGGGCATCCCGCAGCTGCCCAGCAGCGGCGAGGACGCCGAGCCGGTCGCCGACGGCGGCGAGCAGCCCGACCGCGAGACCCCGGCCGCGGCGGCGGAGCAGCCCGCCGAGGAACCCGCCGCCGAGCGGCGCGGCCGCCGTGGCCGCCCCGCCGCCGAGGAACCCGCGCCCCCGGCCCGGACCGCCCCCGACGCCCCCGCCGACCAGTGGCCGAACGCCCCCGCCCGGATCGAGCGGGCCGTCCCCGAACAGTGGAACGGCACCGGCAACGACCCCGCGTACGGCCGCCAGGGACTGGCCGGTCCGGACGGCGCGCAGCGCGACCCCTGGGGCAAGGACGACGGCCGCTCCGGCCCGGCCTACGCCGTCCCCGTCGAGGGCGAGCGCCCGCAGCAGCACCGGACCGGCGGGCGTGAACCGCTCGCACTCGGCCCCGGCACCGGTGCCGCCCCCGCCGACGGCACCCCGGCGGGCGGCACGCCCACCGCAGAAGGCGCCCCGGCCGCCGACGGCGCCGAGACCAAGCCCCGTCGGCGCCGCGCCCTGCCCCCCACCGAGGACTCCTCCGGCGGCTTCGCCCTCCCCGGCGCCCCCGACACCCCGGTGTACCCCGGCCTGGAGCACGCCCTGCCGGCCGGCCCGGCACCCGCGCAGCCCGAGCCCGCCGCCGCGCCGACCGGCCGCCGTCGCCGGCTGGCCGTGCCGCCCGGCCCCGGCCAGGAGGCCCCGACCGCGCCGTCCGACCAGACCCCGCAGG